>CAZRYP010000285.1:0-3580 GCA_964604295.1 uncultured Treponemataceae bacterium | reverse complement strand
GACAAGCTGGGCTCGAAATCCTGGGACAACAGGAAGAAGCGGGTACGCAAATCGGTCGAGGAACTGGCCGAAAGGCTCATCCGCATCTATGCCCGGCGCAAGGCGGCGAGGGGTTACGCTTTTCCGAAGGACGGGGAATGGCAAACCGAATTCGAGGCGGCCTTCCCCTACCAGGAGACGATAGACCAGCTTCAGTGCATCGATGAGATAAAGAAGGACATGGAACTCGACAAGCCCATGGACAGGCTGGTCTGCGGCGACGTGGGCTACGGCAAGACCGAGGTGGCGCTGAGGGCCTGCTTCAAGGCCATGATGTCTGGCAAGCAGGTGGCCTTCCTGGCTCCCACAACCATCCTCGCGGAACAGCATTTCGAGAACTTCCGGGACAGGCTCCAGGGCTACCCCATACAGACCGCCATGCTCTCGAGGCTCGTCGACAGGAAGCAGCAGAAGAAAACCGTCCAAGGACTGCTCGCGGGCAACATCGACATGGTCGTCGGCACGCACAGGCTGCTCCAGAAGGATGTGGTCTTCAAGGACCTGGGCCTTCTCGTGATAGATGAGGAACAGCGTTTCGGGGTCAAGGACAAGGAAAGGCTCAAGGAGATGAAGGCCGGGATCGACTGCCTGACGCTGACGGCCACGCCGATACCCAGGACCTTGCATATGTCGATGCTGAAGATAAGGGATATGTCCATCCTCCAGACTCCTCCCGCCGCCAGGCAGCCCATCCAGACTTATGTGGAGGAGTTCAATCCCGAAGTGGTGGCCAGGGCGATCAGGAGCGAGATCGAGAGGGGCGGCCAGGTGTTCTATCTCCACAACCGGATAGAAAGCCTGCCAGAGGTGGAGCAGTTCATACGTTCCGTCGTACCCGAGGCGCTGACCGAATCGGCCCACGGACAGATGGATCCGGGCGAGCTCGAGGACATAATGCACCGCTTCATTCACGGAGCCTTCCACGTTCTCGTCTCCACGACCATCATCGAGAACGGCATCGATATCCCCAATGTCAACACGATCATAATCGACAGGGCGGATTTCTACGGAGTCTCCCAGCTCTACCAGCTGAGGGGCAGGGTGGGGCGATCGGACAGGCAGGCATACGCCTTCCTCCTCTATCCGGACAAAAGGGCTTTGAGCGAAATCGCCATGAAGCGCCTGCAGATAATTTCCGACTTCACGGAACTGGGCTCGGGTTTCAAGATCGCGATGAAGGATCTCGAAGTGAGGGGGGCGGGGAACCTCCTGGGCCGGGAACAGTCGGGGGACATCTTCGCGGTAGGCTTTGACATGTACCTGAAGCTGCTCGACGATGCAGTCAACGCGCTTTCGGGCGCTCCCCCGGCGGAGGAGGAACCCTATCTCGAGCTGGAATACTCCGGCTATATCCCGGAAACCTATATATCGATGCCGATGATCAAGATGGAAATCTACAAGAAGATCGCGTCCATATACCGCCAGTCGGAGCTGGACGGGCTCCAGGAGGAGCTGGAGAGCCGCTTCGGCCCCATGCCAGAGGAGCTGCAGTCCCTCCTCGCCCTGGCGGAGATACGCGTGCTCTGCAGGAAGCTCTCCGTGTCGACGCTTAAGGAGAGGGGCGGCATAGTGTCGGTCGAATTCTTCAAAGTATCGAAGATATCCGTCGAAAGGCTACTCCGCCTCATGCGCGAGTCGAACGGAAGGGTCAAGCTGGATCCGCGGCAGCCCAACGCCATCATCCTCCAGACCAAGGCCATCGGCCTCAGGGAGAAGAGCGAATTCATAAGGGAGCGTCTCGCCTCGCTCGCGTGAGCGGCGGCGCGGGACATGAGGCCGTCAGCGGGTATTGCGCGGCTTGAGGCTCGCCCTCCTGCCGAAGAGGAATACGGAAGGCAGCTTGCCCATCGCCGGCGCCTGGAGCCCTCGCCATCGGACAGCTGGCAGGCTTGCGACGCGCTCTTCAGGACCGCAAAGCCCTGACGCGACGCAGAGCCAGGCATCGTCGGGGAGAAGGGCGGCCAGATCGGAAAGGATGGCCTCGTTCCTGTACGGGGTTTCGATAAAAATCCTGGTCATCCCGTCCTTCGCCATTTCCTTCGACAATCGCAGTATCGCTGCCCTCCGGGCGGCCCTGTCCTGGGGAAGATAGCCGAGGAAGGCGAAGCGCTGGGCATCGAGGCCCGACGCGGCCAGCGCGAGGAGCACCGAGGAGGGACCGGAAACGGGGGAAACCGTAACGCCGCGGGTATGGGCGAAGGCGACGAGGGCGGCCCCGGGATCGGCGATGCAGGGCATGCCCGCCTCTGTGAAGAAGCCGCAATCCTTGCCTTCGAGCACTTCCTCGAGAAGCCCGGGGATATCGGCTTCCTTGGAGTGCTCATCCAGGATTTTCAGCGACAGCCTGTCCATGGCGAGTCTGTCCTTCAGCCTGGAAAGAAGGCGGAGGGCAGTTCTTTCGGATTCCACGATGAAGCAATCGAGTGTTGAAAGAAGCTGCAGAGCCCCAGCCGGCATGGATTGGGCCAGAACGGAGGGATTCCAGGATTCGGCTTCATAGGGATGGAGGGGCGCGGGCAGGAGATAGAGCTTCCCTGGTTTTTTCCCAGTCATGAAAAGAGTCTCCCGAAGGCTTCCTCCAGCAGGGAGAGGAAGAGGCGGCGATCGAACCACTCCGTGGAGGAAAAAGCCAGCGCGTAGCTTTCGACGATCGCCGCGATCTCCTTTGCGGTCGCCGAGGTCTTCCTGCCCGCGATGGACATCTCCCTGTCCTTGAGCCTGAAAGCCTTGGTTCCGGCGAACGCCAGCCTGAAATCCTCAATCTTGCCTCTCTCGATATTGGCCATGCAGACAAAAACGGCCGTTTCCGGTCCGGGGATGGAAGCCGGTCCGAGTTTTTTATAGAAGCTGAAGTTATAGGTATAGAGGGGTATCCTGATCCTGGCCAGGAGCGTGGCCTTGGGGAAGGAAGGGTTTCCGTCTTCGCCGCAAAGGTGGGAGACGCTCGCCCACCTCGTTCCGGCAGGGGATTTCAGCTCGATCTGCGCGTCCATGCAGGCCAGGAAAGGCCATAGGTCCATGAAACGGTGCCGGCTGCAGAGATTTCCCCCGATCGTGGCGACATTCCTGATGGCGTGATTGGCCAGGGAACCGATTACCGAGGGCAGGGGCTGGGGAAGGGTTCCCGGCGTGAGGGTGAGGAGGCCGGTGAGGGTCGTGCAGGAACCCAGTTCGAGGAACTGCTCCGTCCTGACGGTTTTCCTGAGTTCCTGGACCCGGGCAATCGAGGCCACCTGCGCCGGGAATTCGATGACGCGGGAGGCCTGAGAGCCGACTATCCCGGTTCCGCCCGCAAGAAGCTGTATTTCCGGATTCTCGCGCAGGAGCTCGACTATCTCCGCGGCCGTGGATGGGTTGTAGGCTTCACTTATCCGCACGGTTGAATTTCCTTTTGCTTCTCATTTCCGTGGCGAGAAGTACCGCGTCGACCAGGACCTTGGGATCCGTGCATGGGCAGGCAACCATCTCCAGCTGTTCGAGTATGGCCTTTTCCTCGGGCAACGAGTTCCGGGCGAGAAGGTCGGCCAGAGCCATGACCTTG
>CAZRYP010000284.1:0-3597 GCA_964604295.1 uncultured Treponemataceae bacterium | reverse complement strand
TGACCGCGTCGAGAGCGTTGGCGGGAGCGCAGCTCCAGCCGGCGGCCTTGAGCATGGTCAGATCGTTCATCGCATCCCCCACCGCCATGACCGAGTCCATGGAAATGCCCAGTCTCGAGGCGAGCCGCGTCAGGGCCGATCCCTTGTCGGCGCCCAGGGGGAGAATTTCCAGGAAATAGGGCTTGGATGTCACGACCTCGGCGATTCCTCTATAATATTCCGAGAAATCCTCATAGAGCCGGGCGATGCGTTCCGGCTCGCCGGGGATGACGAACTTTATCTGGCCGTTCCTGAAGAGTTCCTCCCTCGAGTCGGCCTGGAGCAGGGGCTGGCCGGTGAGCTTCTGATCCAGGAGAGCCCAGGGGTTGATCCTGCTGCAGAAAATCTTTCCGTCCATGTACACCTGCCACTGGAATCCGTGGCTTTCGATGTTCCTGGCCGCCTCATGGCAGAAGGATTCCCCCAGGGACAGCCTTTCCACCATCTTCCCCGTTTCGGCTTCCAGTATTTCGGCGCCATTGGAGCAGATCAGGAAATTCCCGGGCCTGCCCAGGCCCAGAACCTCCACGTAGCTCTTCATGGACACATAATTCCGTCCCGAGGCGAGGACGAGTTCGATGCCCGCATCCTCGGCCGCCAGAAGGGCCTGCCGGTTGACTTCGGAAATGCTCAGGTCGGAGCGGAGGAGGGTATCGTCGAGATCGAGGGCGATGAGATCGATTTTCATGGCCTCTGATATACTACGGCCCGGCCTTTCTTGAAAAGCCGCCCCGGCGCAATCGGCCCGGCCCACCGTATCCGGCCCGGCCTGCCGCGAGCTTGATAATCCGGCGGGAAGCCTGCTATCCTGTCCGAAAGGGGATAGCAGCACCATGGAATTCATAGATCTCAGAAGCGACACCGTGACCTGGCCGACCCAGGCCATGCGAACAGCCATGGCCGAAGCCCCCGTGGGAGACGATGTCTACGGCGACGATCCCACGGTGAACGGGCTCGAATCTCTCGCCGCGAAGCTCGTGGGCAAGGAAGCCGCCCTCTTCGTCCCCTCGGGAACCTTCGGCAATCAGCTCGCGCTTTTCACCTGGGCTCCCAGGGGAAGCGAAGTGATCCTGGGCGAGCAGTGCCACATCATCCAGCACGAGGCGGGCGCCGCCGCCGTCATCGCGGGGGTACAGACGCGGACCGTGGACGCTCCCAAAGGCATCCTCCCCCTCAGGGAGGTCGAGGTCCGGATCCGCGGAGAGGACATCCACTATCCTCCCACCTCGCTGATCTGTGTCGAAAACGCGCATGGGTCCGGAAGGGTTTTACCCCTGGAATACATGGAGGAACTGTCGTCCCTCGCGCTTTCCAGGGGCCTGCCCATACATCTCGATGGCGCCAGGATATTCAACGCGGCGACAAGTCTCGGCTGCTCGGCGGCCGACATAGCCCGGCACGTCGATTCCCTCATGTTCTGCCTGTCCAAGGGGCTCTGCGCGCCTGTGGGTTCCATGCTTGCCGGGCCTAAGAATTTTATCGACAGGGCTCGCCGCAAGCGCAAGGCCATGGGAGGCGGCATGAGGCAGGTCGGTATCCTGGCCGCCGCAGGCCAGATCGCCTTGCGCGAGATGAGTTCCCGCCTGGGAGAGGATCATGAGAATGCCCGCTATCTCGCGGCCAGGCTGGCCGACATCGAAGGCTTCGCCGTCGAGCGGGACGCCCTGGACATCAACATGGTCTTCTTCAGGACTCCGTCTTGGGTGGATGGAGCGGCCCTTGCGGCCAGCCTGGCCGGCGCGGGGATCAGGATAAATCCCCCCGAGGGCGGCGCCTGCCGTTTCGTGACGCACTACTGGATTAGGAAGGAACATATCGATAAGGTTGTGTCGCTCGTGGAGGATTTTTCCGGGCGCTGCCGCAGGGCTTGAGACCGCGGGCCGGGGAAGCCCTCTCCCGAAGGAAGACAATGTCCGATCCAGCCGAGAAGAAGATGGTCCGGGATGCCGGCATGCTCTCCGTCCTCACGATGATCTCGAGGGTGCTCGGCCTCGTGAGGGAGATGACGAAGGCCGTCTACCTCGGAACCGGCGTTCTTTCCGACGCCTTTTCCGTCTCCTTCATAATCCCCAACTTCATGAGGCGCCTTTTCGCGGAAAACTCCATCACGGTCGCCTTCATCCCGACCTTCAAGAGCTACCTTCACGAAAAGGACGAGAAGGCCACGCGCGAGTTCCTTTCGTCCAGCCTGACCGTCCTCGTCATCCTGGTGGGAAGCGCGGTCTCCCTGGGTATCGCCCTCACGCCCTGGATCGTCAGGGCCTTCGGCTCCGATCCCGCCGAGACCATAGTCCTGACGCGGATCATGTTTCCCTTCCTCGCCCTGGTCTCGCTCGCCGCCCTCTTCCAGGGCATCCTCAACTCCTATGGCGTCTTCGCTCCTTCGGGCTTCGCACCCATCCTCTTCAACGTCAGCTTCATCGTCGTGCCCTGGATCATCTCCCGGTGGACATCCAATCCAGCGAGGGCCATGGCGGTGGGCGTCGTCGTCGGCGGCCTGGCCCAGGCGCTCTGGCAGCTTCCCGCCGTCCTCAAGACGGGCATGCGCTTCGGCTTCATATCCCCCCGGATCGCCTTCAGGAACCCGGGGATGAGGAAAGTCTTTTCACTCATCGCCCCGACCATCCTCGGCATGGCCGCATACCAGATCAACGATCTCGTGAGCACGGCCTTCGCTTCGCGGGCGGGGACGGGCATAGCCTCCAGCCTCCAGTACTCGATACGGCTCCAGGAACTCATCCTGGGAGTCTTCGCCGTCTCGGCGGGCACGGTCCTCCTTCCGGGACTGGCCGACTCGGTCAAGCAGGGGGCCTGGTCCCTCTATTCCTCCCGCCTCGGCAGAACTCTCAAGACCCTCTTCCTGGCCACCATCCCTGTCGCCGTCTTTTCGATGATCACTGGCCAGGAGATTGTCACCCTTCTCTTCAAGCGGGGCGGTTTCACTGACGAATCGGTGAGGCTGACGACCTCGGCCTTTTTCTGGCACCAGACGGGCTTGGCCTTCATAGCCGCGAACAGGGTGATCGCGCCGGCGTTCTATGCGAGATCGGACACGAAAACCCCGGCCTGGGCGGGCATAGCCAGCTTCGCCGTCAACATCCTCCTCGTCTCCCTCCTGGCCTTCCCCTTCAAGGGGCCGGGCATAGCCTTCGCGCTGTCCTTCTCCAGCGCGGTGAATACGGCCATCCTCGCCATAATGCTCCTCCGCGGCAGGGCAGAGGGCATGAGCCAGGCTCTGGGCTCGTGCCTGGGCTACGGCGCCCGGCTCCTGGCCTACTCCCTAGCCTCGGCCGTCCCCGTTCTCCTCATCAAGGCTCCCCTGGCCGCCGCCTTCTCGGCTTCGGCCTCGAGCCTTGTGGCGCAGGGGCTTCCCTTCCTCATCCTCACGCTGGTCTACGCCGCCTCGGGGATAGCCTTCCTCGCGCTCACCAGGGATCCGGTGGCTTCCTCCCTCGTCTCGGCCATAGGCTCCAGGCGTTCCGGGAAGTGAGCATTTCATTCCTGATCCAGGAATATCGGCTTCATGGTATTGACATCATCGTTCGCAAATGATAAATT
>CAZRYP010000283.1:0-3609 GCA_964604295.1 uncultured Treponemataceae bacterium | reverse complement strand
GTCCAGACCGCGCAGATCCCGGGCGGCATGTACACCAACATGATGAGCCAGCTGCAGGAAGCGAAGCTCGAACATCACTTGGGCGAGGTGCTGAAAGCCGTACCCATAGTCAGGCTGGACTCGGGCGTGCCTCCCCTCGTGACGCCCACGAGCCAGATAGTGGGCGTCCAGGCCGTCAACTATGTGGTGTCCAAGACGAAGGGCGAGGATGTCTATGCCAACGTATCGAAGAATTTCGCCGAACTGGTGAAGGGGTCCTACGGCAAGACTCCCTGGCCGATCGATCCCGATTTCCGGCTCAAGATCTGCGGAACCAGGGAAGAGACCCCCTACGATACCTCGAAGTACAGGAAGCAACCCAATCTTCCCGTGGCCGAAGCCGGCGGCAGCCTCCTGGCCCTCGACGAGAAGGAAGAGCTCCTCCTGGAACTCTTCCCTTCCGTGGCCGAGAAATATCTGAAAGGCCAGCGCATCGCGGCATGGGAAAAGGCCAACGGCGGAACTGCCCCCGCGGCTGCCCCAGGGGCTATCCCCGGCGCCGCATCCGGGAAGCCCGCCGAAGCCGGCCGGAGTCTCGCGATAGACGCTGCGGGAATCCAGTATTTCACCGTGCCCGCCTTCTCGAGCGGCGCTGCCCCCCTCCCTCCGGATTACGCGGTGGAGGATGGCCATTCGCCCGAGTACTGGCAGTATGCGGTGGAGAATGCCGAATAGTCGGCATGTCCGATTGAAGCCCGAGACCAGCGGCCTTTCGAAAGGCCGCGATCGGATCAAGGGCGGGCGATACCCGCCAGGATGGCCGCGACCTGCCTGGCCGCCATCCTGGCTTCCTTGAAGTCCAGAAGCATCCAGTCGTGGACCATGTTCTCGAACTCGTAGTAGGCCAGCTGGGCCTTGGCAGCCATGCAGAGCCCCCGGATTCGCCTGCAGTCGGCCGCGAGCACATCCTTCGTGCCGGTGAAGATGTGCATGGGCGGCAGGCCTTCGAGCCTTCCATAGATCGGGCTGATGAGTGGCTTGCGCGGATTGGCTCCCCCGGCCCAGGAAATCCCCGCCCTTACGAGCGCCTGGATATTGAGGAAGGGATCCTCGGGATCGATGGCCGCTATGTTCGGATTGCTCATGGTCACGTCGAGCCACGGTGAAAGCATTATGACTGCCGCCGGTGGAGCCAGTTTTTCGTCCCGTATCATCATCGACAATCCGAGAGCCAGCCCTCCCCCGGCCGAATCGCCCATGAGGACGATGCCTGAACCGCCATCGGCGGCCATCTCCCCGTACAGGGAAATCAGCATCCTGTAGGCGTCGGCAAAACAATGCCCGGGCGCGAGGGGGTAATCGGGAGCGACGACCCTGCAGCCCGTTTTTTCGACGAGATTGGCCAGGAAGCGCCAGTGGGGGCGGGTCGCGTTGATGAGGTAGGAGCCGCCGTGGAGGAAGAGAATGGTCGGGAATGCCCCTTCCTTCCTGGGGGCGAGAGTATGGACGGCCCTTCCGGAAAATTCCCTGCTCCCCAGGTCGATGCGGATGCGGAGATACTCGGGCGGCGCCGGGCTCGAAATGCTTTTCGAATAGTCTCTCGGACTGAAGGTCGCGGTTTCGGCCTTCTGGGATTCCTTGACTTTGGCGACCCAGAGCATCTTCTCCAGGAGAAGGCTGTTGATGCTGGGGGCCCCCGTATACCTGAATATCATGCGTGCATCTTGTCGCGCCGGTAGGTCTTCCTGTCCATCGAGAGCAGTTTCGTCTTCCGGAGGCGGATGGACTTGGGCGTGACTTCGACCATCTCCTCGTCCTGCAGAAGGAGTATGGCGCGCTCGAGGGTCATGGGCTGGATGGGCGTGAGGGTGAGGGCTTCATCCTTGAGGACCGACCGCATGTTGGAGAGCTTCTTTTCCTTGGCCGGATTCACTTCCAGGTCGGTGTCGAGATTGTGTTCCCCGACGATCATGCCTTCGTAGACGGGATCCCCCGGGACGACGAAGAGCCTGCCCCGGGGCTCCAGGTGGTACAGGCCATAGGTGACGGCCTTGCCGCTCCTGTCCGAGACCAGGAATCCCGTGAAGCGGTCGTTGAAATCGCCGCGGTATTCCTCGTAGCCAGACAGATAGGAATTCATCATGCCCGTTCCCTTCGTGTCGGTGAGGAATGTGTCGCGGTAGCCTATGAGGGCGCGGGAAGGCACGGAATATTCCAGGTGGACCCGGGCTCCCTCATGGCAGGTATAGGAGAGCATGCGCCCCTTGCGCGCCGTCACCTTCTCCGTGACGATGCTGGCGAAGACCTCGTTGCAGTCGACGAAGAGGTGCTCGATGGGTTCGAGCTTCTTCCCCTCCCTGATCTTGAAGATGACTTCGGGCCGGCCGACGCAGATTTCGAAACCCTCGCGCCTGAGCATCTCGATCAGGATGACGAGCTGGAATTCCCCCCTGCCCCTCACCACGAATCCTCCACCCCCCTTCGCCTCCTCGACCTGGATGGAGACATTCTTGAGGGTTTCCTTGCGGAGGCGCTCGTAGAGCTTCATGGACTGGATGTTCTTCCCCTCCAGCCCGGAGAGCGGGGATGTGTTCACGGTGAAGAGCATGGAGACTGTGGGTTCGTCGATGATGATCCTGGGCAGGGCCTTCGGCGCGTCCCTCGTGCAGATGGTGTCCCCGATATGGACATTCTCGATGCCGGAGAGGACGATGATGTCGCAGGGTTCGGCGCTGTCCGTTTCCACGAGCTTAACCCCCGAATAGGTATGGAGCCTGGAAATGTTCAGGGCTTCCCTGACATCGCCCTCCCCGATGCAGACGAGGCTGTCCTTGGAATGGGCCCTTCCGTTCACCACCTTGCCGATGGCCTGGCGGCCGAAATAGTCGGAATAGGACAGATCGGAGACGAGCATCTGGAAGGGTTCATCCTTCGCGTAGGAAGGCGGGTCGAGCTTCCCCACGATGGCGTCGAAAAGCGGGGCGAGGCTGTCGCCCGGGCCTTCGAGCGTGTCCTTCGCTATGCCGGCCTTGCCTATCGCATAGAGAAGGGGAAAGTCGAGTTGCCCCTCGTCGGCTCCCAGGTCGATGAAGAGATCGTAAATCTCGCTCAGCACCTCGGCGGGACGGGCATCGGGCCTGTCTATCTTGTTGATGACGACGATCATGGAGAGGCCGCCCTCGAGAGCCTTCTTGAGCACGAAGCGGGTCTGGGGCAAGGGACCTTCCGAAGCGTCGACGAGGAGGATGGCGCCGTCCACCATGGACAATGCGCGCTCGACCTCGCCGCCGAAATCGGCATGGCCCGGCGTATCGAGGATGTTGATCTTGACGCCGTTCCAGACGACCGAACAGTTTTTCGCCGCTATGGTGATCCCGCGCTCCCGCTCGAGATCCATGCTGTCCATGAAACGCTCGGGCGCTTCCTGTCCCTGGCGGAAAACCCCGGACTGCCTGAACATGGCATCGACAAGGGTGGTTTTCCCATGGTCTACATGGGCAATGATGGCTATGTTCCTGATCGCTGGGTTCGACGCGTCTTTGTTGGGCAATGGGTATCCTGATCTCGTCTCGATTGTCTGAGGATTGTCATATTCTACCGAAAATCGCCATTTTCGTATAGACCGGCTCC
>CAZRYP010000282.1:0-3621 GCA_964604295.1 uncultured Treponemataceae bacterium | reverse complement strand
ACGCGGCCAGCCTCGAAACCCTCCTTCCCACGGCCAAGGCCGAACTGGACGGCTGGGACGGGGAGGCTGCCGACGCCGAGGACAGGACGATCAAGATCGAATTGAACGATACGAACCGCCCCGACCTCTGGTCGACCGCGGGACTGGCCCGCCAGCTCAAGGTGCACAGGACGAAGACTGTGCCCGAGTATCCATTCTTCGTGCCTCTCGGCGAAGCGAGGGCTTCCAAGTATGTCGTCGAGGTGGATGAAAGCGTCCGGGCCGTCCGCCCATTCCTCGCGGGTTTCGTGGCCCGCGGGGTGGCCATCACCGACGCCATGCTGAGGGATCTCATACAGACCCAGGAAAAGCTCACATGGAACTACGGCCGCAAGCGCCGCACCGTCTCCATAGGGCTCTACCGCCCCTCCATCATCGCCTGGCCCGTCCACTACAGGGGAGCCGACCCCGACAGGGAATCCTTCGTTCCCCTCCAGGAGACGAGGACCATGACGCTTCGGCAGATCCTCGCCGAACATCCGAAGGGCAAGGAATACGCGTTCATCCTCCAGGACGAAGCCGTGCATCCGCTCCTTCTCGACGACAAGGACAGAGTGCTTTCCTATCCCCCCATCATCAACTCCGCCGACTTGGGAGCCGTGCTCGTGGGCGACAGGGAACTCTTCATCGAAGTCACGGGCAGCGACTATCCCTCGGTAGCCCTCACCGCGTCCATCATGGCCTGCGACCTCCACGACATGGGTTTCGCCATTGAGAACGTGGAAGTGAGGTATCCATACGATACACCCTTCGGGCGGAAAATCACCTTTCCTTCCTATTTCCAGGATGGGCTCAAGGTGGAACTCGGGCAGGTGAGGAAACTCCTGGGCATGGACATGAGCCTGGAGGAAGCCAGGGCCGCGGCCGAGAGGATGGGTTCCAGGGCATCGACGCAGGGCGATTTCATCATGGTAAAGCCGGCCGAATACCGGAATGATTTTCTCCATCCCGTCGACATCATCGAGGACATCCTCATCGGTATCGGGATGGAGAATTTCCCGCCCGAGAGGCCGCGCGACTTCACCATAGGCAGGCTTTCACCGATCGAGCAGTTCTCCCGCAAGGCGAAGCTGACCCTTGTCGGAATAGGCTACCAGGAGATGATCTACAACTATCTCGGCTCGAAGCGGGACTACGTCGACAAGATGGGCATAGCTGCGGGATCGGTCGTGAAGATTTCCAACCCCATGAGCGAGAACTTCGAATACCTCCGGAATTCGCCCCTTCCCGGGCTGCTCGGCACGGAATCCGTCTCCGTGAAGGCTCCATATCCTCATCGGACTTTCGAGGTGGGGAAGGTGGCGGTGAAGGACGAAGGGGAAAACTACGGCGTCGCGACAAGGCAGTACCTGGGCTTCCTGAATACCCACGCGCAGGCCGACTACAATGAATCGGCCTCCCACCTGGCCACCGTCATGTTCTATCTGGGCAAGGAGTACAGCGTCAGGGAAGCTACCGACCCGCGCTTCATCCCCGGCAGGCAGGCCGAGGTCTGGAGCGGCGGCAGGAAGATAGGGGTTTTCGGGGAACTGCATCCCGCGGTTCTCGAGGCCTTCGGCATGGCGGTGCCCGCCGCGGGCGGGGAAATCGATTTGGACCTGTTGCTTGGGGATAACTGAAGCACCTTCAACGCTTTCATCAAGTCCAGCCGCCAGTGAGTCCGCGCCAAAGCCGCGGGATTGAATCCGCGGGATTGAGGCCGCACAGAACTGAGGCCTCTCCTCAAAAACCGCTTCGTTGAAGCGGAAGCGCCCTTCCTGCGCGTGTAAGCGGGGGAAGGTGCCGAATGGAAATTTTCGCCTATGAACCCCTCGGATTCGAGGGGTTCCTTGTCAGGATAGAAGTCGATATAAGGCGGGGCATTCCTGCGGTCGACGTGGTAGGCCTGGCCGCGGCTTCGGTCAGGGAATCCCGGGAAAGGGTGAGGGCGGCCCTCAGGAATTCCGGCTTCGGCTTTCCCCAGGACAGGGTGCTCATAAATCTCTCCCCAGCCGACCTGCCCAAGGAAGGCTCGCTCTACGACCTCCCTATAGCATTGAAGATACTCTCGGCTTCGGGCGCCATACCCGAATGCGGCAAGGATATTCTCGTCATAGGAGAGCTCACCCTGGACGGACAGGTCCGCCCTGTGCGAGGCGCCTTGCCGGCCCTGCTCCAGGCTTCGCGGAAGGGCATCACGCACCACATCGTGCCTGCGGCCAACTATGACGAAGCCCTGCGCCTGCGCGATGGGCGGCTTTATCCGATATCGCGTTTATCGGAGATATCCGAAATCCTGCTTTCGGTGAGGGACGGTACAATATATGGAAGCGTCCCTCATGCCGAGAGCGATGTCGATGAGGCCGCCTTCGGCATGGGGGATCCCCCCGCGCAGGAACTGGACTTCTCGGATTATCTCGGGAACCATGCCGTCATCAGGGCGCTTATGGTGGCCGCTGCGGGAAGGCACAACATCCTGCTCTTCGGTCCCCCGGGATCGGGCAAGACCATGGCAGCCATGCGCTATCCTTCCCTGCTCCCCGCGCTCACGGAGCGGGAAGCCTTGGAAGTGGCAGCCATATGGTCCCTGCATGGGAGAAGCCTCGGGGGCAGAACGCCTCTGTCCAGGCCTCCCGTATGCGCGCCCCACCATTCGGCCTCCCTCGAAGGACTGGTGGGAGGAGGCAGGCCCCCTCGGCCCGGAGAAATCAGCCTTGCGCACCGGGGCGTCCTCTTTCTGGATGAAACGCCCGAATTCGGCCATGAAGTCCTGCAGTCCCTTCGGGAACCCCTAGAGAAGGCATCCATTTCCGTGGTGCGGGCGGGGAGGGTGCTTCAGTATCCGGCGGATTTTCAGCTCGTGCTAGCCGCCAACTCCTGTCCCTGCGGCAATCTGGGAAACCCCGCCAAGGCCTGCATCTGTTCGCCTCCCGAAATACAGCGTTACTGGAAGAAGATGGGAGGTCCTCTTCTCGACAGAATCGACATGAGGATACCGGTGATAGTCCCCGACGCGGCGACCATGCTCTGTTCGCAGGGACAGGCGCAGTCCGATCTCGTAAGCCTGGTGGACCGGGCCGCCAGGACCCAGAGGGAGAGAACCTCGGCCTGGGGAGGCATATGCAACAGCAGGCTGGAACCGGAATTGGTGAAAAAGTTCTGCGTTCTCGACGGCGAAGCCTCGCGCATCTTCCGCTCGAAGGCCGACGAGCTGGGGCTTTCGATGAGAGCCTGCCATTCCGTGCTCAAAGTGGCCAGGACGATAGCCGACATCGAATCCTCGGCCTGCATCGACGCGGCCATGCTCACCGAAGCGATCGGCTACAGGGAATACGGTGACGGGGACTGCTACTGGCCTTTCTGAGAGGGCTCCACCGTGCTTTTCAGGAAAATACGCTCTCTCCCCGCCGGAAATATAGCCAAACCCGTTGACAAGAGAGACGAATCCAAGTAAGTTCCTTCTCGCGCCAGGAAGAGCGGAAAACGCGCTTCGCAGACTAGCTTTTATCCCGCGGGGGAAAGGGCGAAATATGCGGAAAAAGAAAAAAGCTCTTGACAAAGGTGAGGCAAGTTTGCTACCTTCATCGAGCGCTCCAGAGGGTA
>CAZRYP010000281.1:0-3626 GCA_964604295.1 uncultured Treponemataceae bacterium | reverse complement strand
GCTTCCCCACCTGGAAGAAGTGGCGGATCATGCGCGACAATGTCCTCGCCAGCCAGGGCGAGGCATATGCGATATGCAACGCCGACGAAGGCGATCCCGGCGCCTACATGAACCGCAACGAAATCGAGTCCGATCCCCATATGCTGATCGAGGGGATAATCATCGGCGCGTACGCGATGGGAGCGACACAGGGCATCGTCTACGTGAGGGCCGAATACCCCCTCGCCGTGGAGAGGCTGGGCAAGGCGCTGGACCAGGCCAGGCACGCCGGATTGCTCGGGAAGAACATTCTTGGGGGAAAGTTCAGTTTCGACATCGAGATCGTCACCGGAGCGGGAGCCTTCGTCTGCGGAGAGGAAACGGCGCTCATCGCTTCCATAGAGGGAAAGGCCGGACGCCCGTCGCCCAGGCCCCCATTCCCAGCCCAGAAGGGACTCCACGACAGACCGACGACCATCAACAACGTGGAGACATGGTGCAATGTGCCGGTCATCGTGGCCCGCGGAGGCGAGTACTTCGCATCCTTCGGCACGCCGACGAGCACTGGCACGAAGGTGTTTTCCTTTGTCGGCAAAGTGCGCAACACCGGCCTGGTCGAGTTGCCCCTGGGTTCCACACTGGAGAGCGCGGTCTACGGCATGTGCGAAGGGATGGGACCCAAGAAGAAGATCAAGGGACTCCAGTCGGGAGGTCCGTCTGGAGGCTGCATACCCGCGTCCCTCTTCAAGACGCCCATCGACTACGAGCACCTCGCCGAACTGGGCGCGATCATGGGTTCGGGCGGCATGGTCGTCATGGACCAGGACAACTGCATGGTCGATGTGGCGCGCTATTTCATAGGCTTCACGGCCAGCGAATCCTGCGGGAAATGCACGCCCTGCCGCGAAGGCACTTCCCAGATGCTCAACATCCTCCAGGGCGTCGCCGACGGCGACGCGAGCGAGCAGGACCTCAAGACCCTGGAAGGCCTCGCCGTCGCAGCCAAGGATTCCGCCCTCTGCGGACTCGGCCAGACGGCCGCCAACCCCGTGCTCACCACGCTCAAGTACTTCCGCGACGAGTACATCCAGCACATCAAGGCAAAGCGTTGTCCCGCGGGGGTCTGCGAAAACCTCTACGTCGCCCTCTGCGAATCTTCCTGTCCCCTCCACATGAACATTCCCGGATACCTCGAGCTCCTCAAGGAAAACAGGATTGAGGACGCCTTCGAGCTCACGCTCAGGGAAAATCCCCTGCCTGGATCCCTCGGGAGGATCTGCCACTTCCACTGCAGGATGCGTTGCAGGCGCGACATGCTCGACGAGCCGGTATCCCAGGGCGAGATCCATCGCTACCTCGCGGATTCCATGTACAAGATGGGCAGGGAGAAGTCGATCTACAACAGGCTGATCAAGGAAAAGCTGCCCGCCACAGGCAAGAGGATCGCCATCGTCGGCGCGGGACCCGCGGGTCTGGCCGCTGCCTTCTGGCTGTCCAGGCTCGGCCACGAGGTCACTGTCTACGACGCCGAGAGCGAAGCCGGCGGCGTCCTCAGGTGGGGTATTCCCTCCTACCGCCTTCCCAAGGACGTGCTGAAGAAGGAGATCTCCTTCATCCAGAAGCTGGGAGCCAGGTTCATCTTCAACACGAGGATGGAGACGAAGGAACAGTGGCAGAGGCTCCTCGACGCCTCGGACGCCGTAATCATAGCGACGGGAGCCGGGAAGGAGATGAGTCTCGGCATACCGGGCGAAAATCTGAAGGGCGTCATCCCCGCCGGGGATCTGCTCAAGAGGATCAGCGAAAACCAGAAGCCGAAGATCGGAAGCGAAGTGATCGTCGTGGGCGGAGGCAATTCGGCCATCGACGCGGCCCGGTCGGCCCTCAGGCTGGGGGCCCATGTCACCCTCGTGTACAGAAGGGCGAGGTCCGATATGCCCGCCAACGCCGAAGAGTTCGGCGGCGCTCTCGACGAGGGCATCTCGGTGGTCTGCATGACCCAGCCCGTGGAAGTGCTCGGCGACGGAAACAAGGACATGCCGAAGGCCAAGGCTCTCAAGGTACAGAGGATGAAAGCGGGTCCCGTGGATTCCACGGGCAGGCCGACGCCGGTGCCGACCGATGATTTCTACGAAATTCCCTGTGATTCCGTCATAGTCGCCATCGGCGAAAAAGTGAACATGGCCGGCCTCGACGCCCTGGACGTAAGCGCCGAACGCGACGGACGAATCAAGATCGATCCCTACTCCCTCCGCTCCGCTAACTCCAAGGTATATGCCTGCGGCGACGCCGTCATGGGGCCGGCGACGGCAGCCGAAGCGATGGGGCAGGCGCGGATCGTGTCCGAATCCCTGGACGAGAGCCTGGTCGGGGAAAAGCGGTTCCAGAAACTGTTCAGATCCTTCGACTACAAGATGGAAGTGCCTATAAAACTCACCAAAGCCAAGATGACAAGGGCATTCTTCATCCCCGTCGATGCCCGCAAGAGCAACTTCATGGAGATCTCCCTCGGGTATACGGGCGAGCAGGCGAGGATCGAAGCCGAGCGCTGTCTGCGCTGCGATGTTCGCGAACGGAAGCGCCAGACCTACAGCGCGCCGGTGGAAGAATAAGGGGGAATGCCATGGAAACGAGAACAATCCAGATAACAGTCGATGGACATGCCGTGGAGGTCGATCCCGACAGGAATCTCATAGAAGCCTGCGCCAAGGCCGGCGCCAGGATACCCACGCTGTGCTACATGAAGGACATTTCGTCCAACGCCTCCTGCGGCGTCTGCGTGGTCGAGGTCGAGGGAGCCAAATCCCTCGTGCGGTCCTGCGTCCAGAAGCCCGTGCCGGGTATGAAAATCCGCACGGCGGGGCCGAGGGTGCTGAATGCCCGCAGGACAGCCGTGGAACTCCTCCTCGCGAACCATCCAGCCGACTGTCTTTCCTGCATCCGGTCGGGAACCTGCGAATTGCGCACGCTCGCGGAGGCCCTCGGCGTTCGCGCGGCGCATTACCCCAAGCTCAAGAAATTCGCGCTTCCCGACACCAGCTCGGACGGACTGGTGCGCGATGACTCGAAATGCATCCTCTGCGGACGCTGCGTGGCGGTCTGCGCCGAAACCCAGTCCGTCCACGCGATCGCGTTCGCGGGACGCGGCGCGAGGACCCGCGTCACGACATTCATGGACAGGGGCCTGGCGAACAGCCCTTGCGTCCAGTGCGGCCAGTGTTCGGTGGTCTGCCCCACGGCCGCGATCTCGGAAAAGGACCAGTCCCAGGAAGTCCTCTCGGCTCTCGCCGCGCCAGGCCTCGAACTCGTTGTCCAGACGGCCCCCGCCATCCGCGCTTCCCTCGGGGAAGCTCTCGGCATGGCGCCGGGAAGCCTCGTGACGGGCAAGATGGTCGCCGCCCTGAGAAGGCTCGGGTTTTCCAAAGTATTCGACACCCAGTTCACCGCCGACCTCACCATCATGGAGGAGGGCACCGAACTGCTCGAGAGGGTCAAGGGCGGAGGTACCCTCCCGATGATCACCTCCTGTTCCCCGGGCTGGATCAACTTCATAGAGACCTTCTACCCGAGCCTGCTTTCCCACCTGTCCACATGCAAGAGCCCGGGGAACAGGAGGTGATCATCGAGAGGGTACCTCCGCCCTTGAC
>CAZRYP010000280.1:0-3649 GCA_964604295.1 uncultured Treponemataceae bacterium | reverse complement strand
GGCAGGCAGTGCATGAAAATGCTTTTCGGATCGCCGGTGAGGGCCATGAGCTTCGAATCCACCCGATAGGGCTCAAGAAGCTTTGTCCTTTCTTCCTCGACCGCTTCCTCCCCCATGGAGACCCAGACATCGGTATAGACCGCGGAAGCGCCCCCGAGACCCCCGACCCTGTCCTCGGATATCTCGAGCGTTGCGCCCGACTCGGCGGCGAATGCCATGCACATCTCCCTCAGGTCGGAATCCGGCCAGAGCGCCTTCGGGGCAACTATGGAGAAATCAGCCCCCATCTTCGAGCATATGACCATGAGAGACCGCGCGACATTGTTGCGGCCGTCGCCGACATAGGCAAGCTTCCTGCCCTTGAAGGCGCCGAAAGTTTCCTCGAGCGTGAAGAAATCGGCCAGGACCTGCGTAGGATGGAAGGAATCCGTCAGACCGTTGTACACGGGCACTCCCGCGAATTTGGCGAGGGTTTCCGCGTCTTCCTGCCTGAATCCCCTGAACTCGATGGCGTCGAACATCCTGCCGAGGGTCCTCGCCGCGTCTTCTATGGATTCCTTGGCTCCCAGCCGGATATCCTGGCTGGAAAGGAAGACCGGATGGCCCCCCTCCTCGCCGAAAGCCGTCTCGAAAGCGGCTCTCGTTCTGAGCGACGGTTTTTCGAAGATGAGGGCAAGGGATTTGCCCCTGAATCGCTGGCGCGGGGAGGATTTCCTGGATTCGGCCTTCACCCTGCGGGTGAGGTCGAGAAAATATCGAATTTCCTCAGGCGCGAAGTTGATCCACGTGAGCAGGGAGCGACCCTTCAGGGATGTCGGATTCATGCATTTCCTCCTGGGGAACCGGCGTCCATCCTATAGCATCGCCCTCGCATTGGTCAAGTTTTGACATATCCGGTCTTTACCCCGGCGGGTCGACATGAAATACTCCGATTGTGGAAAAAATGACGCAGGGGGAAAATCCCGCCCTCCGGGATGCCATCGCCCGGATACTGGAGATATTGCTGCCTCTCTGGCCGGGCGCGAAACCTCTTCTCGACTATTCGTCCTGCTTCGAGCTTCTCTGCGCCGTGATCCTGAGCGCCCAATGCACCGATGAGCAGGTGAATGCCGTGACTCCCGCCCTCTTCCGCCGGTATCCCGATGCCCCGGCCATGGCCTCCGCCGAGGCGGCCGACGTGGAAGCGCTGATCCACTCGGTCGGATTCTTCAGGACGAAGGCGCGGCATCTGGTGCTGACTTCGAGGAAACTGGTCCTGGAGCACGGCGGGCAGCCGCCTGGGACCATGGAGGCAATGCTCGAACTGCCGGGCGTGGGGCGAAAGACCGCCAATCTTGTCCTGTCGGCCTGCTTCGGCAGCCCAGGCATCATCGTCGACACCCATGTGATGAGGGTGGCTTTCAGGCTTGGCCTTCACGGCAGAAAGGATCCCGCAGCCATCGAGGAGGCGATCCGCTCCAACCTCGGGGAGGAACACCACACGGCCTTCTCCCATGCTCTCAACAGGCACGGCAAGTACCTTTGCACCGCTCGGGCGCCTGCCTGCCTCAGGGGAAAAGGCCTCTGTCCCCTGGAATCCCTCTGCCCCAGGATCGGACTCTGAAAACCTGAGGGCAGGAGGACGGGGCTGACGCGAACCCTTCCCCGTTCGCTCGGGCTTCCACCGGGCTTCGCCCGATCCTTGAAGCGCGGCGGCCCGATCCATCCGTCCCCAGGTATGGAAGCAAAGGAAACGCCCGCTTCGGTCGAGGACCCGGTCGCACTCCTCGCGAGGGAGTGCTTCGGCATAGATTACCTCTTCCCCCTCCAGCGGATGTCGATCGCCAACATCCTGGACGCGATGGAGACCGGGGAGGAAGTTCGCCAGCTCGTCCTTTTTCCTACCGGTTTCGGGAAAAGCCTTTGTTTCCAGTTGCCCGCCCTCCTGGCGCCGGGACCCACCATAGTGGTCTACCCTCTCCTCGCCCTGATGAACGACCAGAAAAAAAGCCTTGAAAAACGCGGCATCCCCTGCGCCGTGTTCCGCGGAGGCATGGACGGCGACGAGAGGAGGGCCAGCCGCGAAGCGGTGAAAAGCGGAGCGGCCAGGATAGTGATCACCAACCCCGAGAGCCTTGCGACTCCTCCCCTCAGGGAATTCCTGGCGGGCGTGAATGTATTTCATATGGCCCTGGACGAAGCGCACTGCATAAGCGAGTGGGGGGAGACCTTCAGGCCCTCGTATCTCAAGTTGGGCGAATGCATCAAGGAAATTGGACCGAAGGTAGTGAGCGCATTCACCGCGACCGCCAGCCCCATCGTGGCAGAAGCCATCGCCGGACATATCTTCGGCGGCAGGGACTACGCTCTCGTGACCGCCGATATCGACAAGCCCAATATTCGGTATTCTGTCCTCTCCACCCTGTCTCCCGTCCACAGTCTTCTGCGCCTGGTCAGGGAGAAGGAGAAGCCCCTCATCGTGTTCGCCCAGTCGCGGGCGGGCGTCCGGGAGATCTGCGAGCTCATCAAGGACGATACGGGCCTGGACGCGAGGTTCTATCATGCCGGCCTCGCCAGGGAGGAGAAGAACGCCGTCGAAGCCTGGTTCATGGAAAGCGCGGATGGAGTCCTGGCCGCCACATGCGCGTACGGAATGGGCGTCGACAAGAGAAACATAAGAACGGTGATCCATTACAGGGAACCTCCATCAGTCGAAGCCTACATCCAGGAAGCGGGCCGGGGCGGGAGGGATGGCGACCAGGCCGAGGCCATCCTCATCCATCCGTGGAAATCCGAGGCTCAGGAGGCGGAAAGGAGGAATGTCGGGATGGGCGGCATGATCCAGGCAAGGCCTCGGGAAGAGCTCCTCGACGCGGGGAGGCTCAGGCAGGCGCGGCGCGAAGCCTTCCTGGAATACGCGACATCGGGAAGTTGCCGCCGCGCGTACCTGCACAAGCTGATGGGATCGGAACTGGATTCGCCCTGCTCGGGCTGCGATTTCTGCGACGCCACGCTGCCGCGAATGCCGGAAGGCCTCCATGAGCTGAAAGAGTTTTTCGGAAACAAAGGAGGACGTCTGGATACGGGCCAGAGCCTGAGGCTCCTCCGCCAGCCGTCGATAGACAGCCTGGGCAGTATAGAATCCTGGATCCGGTGTGGAGAAGGCAGGCCGATCCTACCTTTCACGCCCTCCCCTCCCACATGCGCCGGGGCGGGGCTGCTTTCGGGCTGGAATGAGCGCGAGGCTCGCGCGCTGATCAGGGTAGCCCTCGATAGGGGAATTCTGCGCCATGGAAAGGGGCCTTTCCGTAAGAAGAAAATCTTCCTCGCGAAACTCGAGCCGAACGGAAAGCCGGCTCCATCCCCTCAGAGGTAAAAGATCCTTGCCCTTGATGTGTAGCGATTTTCACCATATCATGTAGCGGAAAGATACAGATGGAGAAGACGATGATCCACTTCAGGAATCTCGATGGATGCAGAAGCTTCGCGGCTCTCGCCCGGCTTCCCAGGGTCGATATTTCCCGCGCGCTGACGCCGGAGCGCATCGCGTCCTGCACGGCGAGGATGCCGGAAGGCTTTACCTTCGGCTACTCCGCGGCGCCAATCGATGAGGCGATCCTGGATGCCATGCAGGAACTCGCGGACGAGCAGCAGCTCGTGGAAAAATTCA
>CAZRYP010000279.1:0-3653 GCA_964604295.1 uncultured Treponemataceae bacterium | reverse complement strand
GATCGAAAACGACGAAGAATGAGCCGGCGGTGCGGATCGCCGAGGCGCCCTTGGCGAGAGGCTGGCTTGCGCAGATGCCCTCGTCCATGAAGCGCTTGCCTTCCATGTTGACCTGGAGGAGGCCGCCGTAATTCATGTACTTCATGAAATAGCTGTTGAAGTCCAGCGTCGTGCTGGCCGCGAACTCGGAGAGATGCGGAGATATTTCGGGACTCAAGCCCGCTCCCGCGCCCAGGGCCATGGTGATGCCGTCGCCCTCGTTCGAGGAATTCCCGCTCAGGTAATAATTGTCGCTGTGGGTATATTTCCTCAGCATTTCCTTGTTGCCGCCGAAACCGCCCGTGGCGATGACGACCGACGCGGCGCGGACGGTGACCTTCGTGCCGTCGCTCTTCACCGCCTTGACGCCGACGACCTTGTTGCCATCCATGATAAGTTCCTCGGCCCTCGTCTGGAGGAGAAGCTGGCCGCCGCCGGGGATGATGTACTTGTCGTAGAGCGTCTGGATCTTGGCGTTGCCCTTGCCTGTGTCGTGGGTGTAGGAACCCTTCTGCAGAGTCATCTTGTAGCCGTGGGCCTGGAGCCAGTCGGCCGTGCTACCCGATTTCTGGAGTATGGCTTTCACGAGGGAGGAATTGGCGGTCCAGCTCGTGTAGTCCATCATCTCCTTGAAGACATCCTGGACGGTCTTGGTGCTTCCAGCCTTTTTCGCCTGCTCGCTTCCGACGCCGATGAAGCCGGTGGAGAGGCCGCCCATTCCGCCTACCTGGCCCGTTTTCTCCAGTACGATGACTTTCGAGCCGTTTTCGACCGCCGCGAGGGCTGCCGCGGTGCCCGAGGCGCCAGCGCCGACGACGACGACATCGGTGGAGTACTCGACGGAGGCGTTTACCTTCGGCTGCTTCGCGTTGAAGTCCAGGAGGTCGGCCCCGGCCTGTTCGAGGGCCTGGGTCGTCGCCGCGATGATTCCCTGGCTGGTGAGGGTGGAGCCGGACACGACGTCCACGCCGATGCTCTGGTAGTCGACGATGGCCTTGGGCACCTGGCCGATGGCCGATTCCTTGAAGCCCGGCGTATCGTCGCAGGAAAGCACCGAAACGCTCAGGATCCTCTTCTCGTCGACGCTCACCTCCACTTTGATCGGCTTGATCACCTTCGGCGAGAGGAAGCGGCCGCCCTCGTTGCTGTCCTTGGGCCACTTTCCGTAGGCTTCGCCGTAGTAGACCCCCGGCTTCATGGGCTGGGCGGGCGCGGCGGCCTTCGCCGCGGAGGCTTTCGCCGCCGCCTCGATCTTCTCGGGCGTGGCGCCGGCCTTCGCCAGCGCGGCGCCTGTCGCGTCGATGATGGCCTGGCTCACCAGGGTGGCGCCGGATATCGTGTCGACCTCGAGGCTCTGTCCCTTGACGATTTCCTGGGGCAGGAGCTTCAGGGCGTTGTCGGAGAGTCCTTCGGTCTCATGATGCCGGGTGACGGCGACACTGATGATGGAAGACTGGTCCACCTTCACTTCCACGACGACAGGTCCGTTCCTTCCTTCCGCGGAACCGGTATAGGTTCCGGGATTGTAGAGATTCTCCTGCTTCACGGTGGCGCAGCCCGTGAATACGAGGAAGACGCATAGCAACGCGAGCGCGATTTTGCGTGTCATCGATGTCTCCTGTTCCCGCCTCAGGCTTCTTCGCGGTATCCCGTCCCGAAGCGCGCGGATAAGGAATTCTATCGGTGGCGGGAGGGGAAGGCAAGAGAAAATATCGAAAATTGCTATATAAATATATCGAATATTGCTATTATTTGTATATGGATCGCTCTGGCAAGGCCAGATCAAATCTGGTACCATTGCCCTACATGACCCCACCGACCGCGAGCAGGGAGGACGGCGCGCCGCGTTTCGATTTCGGCGAACTGGACGCTTCGATACGATTTACCTCGAAGAACGACTATCCCAGCGAACACCGCCCGCTGTTCAACGACCAGCCCCTCCTCCACGAGGAGTTCGAAGTGTTCTTCGTGGCGGCGGGAGAAGTATCCTGGTTTATCGAGGAAGGGATGTACAGGGCCGAGCCCGGCAGCCTGGTGATATTCAGCGCGCAGGAAGTGCACAAGCTCCACATAAGGTCCAACAAGCGCTTCGAGAGGATGAAGCTGCTCTTCAAGCCCGATTCGACACGCTGTTTCGAGGGTTCGGGCTATGATCTCCTGGCCTGCTTCCTCGATCGTCCCAAGGGCAGGGGCAACATCAAGAAGCTCCCGCAGCGGCGGATCCTGGAACTCCTCGGGCTCTTCGACAAGATGGGAAAGGCCTGCGCGAGCGACGCACCCGAGGCCAAGTTGCTGAAACTCGCCGCCTTCCTCGAGATACTCGTCTTCACGAACGCGGTTTTCGGGGAAAGCGACGCGGGGGAAGTCCCGGCCGACCTGCCGGGACCCGTGGCTTCGATACTCGATCATATCGCGAAGAACCTCTCAGGCGACCTGAGCCTGGAGACGATCGCCCGGGAATGCGGAATCAGCGTGTACCACATGTGCCGCGTCTTCAAGAAGGAAACGGGCAGCACTCTCCACAACTATATCCTGTATAAGAGGGTGGCCGAGGCCAAACGTCTCCTGGACGAGGGCTGGAAGCCCGCCCAGGTGAGCGGCATGTGCGGATTCAGCGCGATGTCCCGGTTCGGCGCGGCTTTCAAGAAAGTCGCGGGATTAAGTCCCTCGGCCTTCGCGAAGCGCAAGAGCCCGTAGCGGGCATTCCGCGGGGCCTGTCGCCTTACCTGCGGATTCCGCGGCGGCCCGCCCCGCGTTCAGCCCAGCGTCGATTCGACGAAATTGCCCAGCCTCTTGTACTTTTCATAGAGGACCGAGTAGGCGGCGGCGCGGGCAGGATCGGGCGATACCGTCCTTTCGACCGGGGGGGCGATGGCGTCCTGGGCCTTCCCTATCGTGGGGTAGATGCCGGCGGCCACGGAGGCGAACATCGCCGCTCCGAGGGCCACGGTCTGGTCCGAGCCTATGATGTCGATGGGGGAGCCGAGGACGTCCGCGACGATCTGCATGACGAGGCCGGACTTCCTGGCCACGCCGCCTATGGCGACGATCCTTCCCACCGCCACGCCTTCCCTCTCGAAGCGTTCCACGATGGCCTTGGTGCCGTAGGCGGTGGCTTCGATGAGGGCGCGGTAGACCATGGGCGCGCTCGTTCCCAGAGTCAAGCCCGTGACAGCCCCCTTCAGCATCGCGTTCGCGTCGGGCGTCCGCCTCCCGTTCAGCCAGTCGAGGGCCAGGACCCCCGACGCGGCCGGATCCACGGCTTCGGCCCCCTTCTCGAGCGCGCCCATGATCCCCTCGTCGATGCCCTTCCGCACCGCGGCCTTCGCCGCCTCGTCCACGCCGGCCAGGCCGGGGAGGATGGCGTCGAGAGGCCAGGAGAGCAGGTTCCTGAACCAGGCGTAGACATCGCCGAAGGCGCTCTGGCCCGCCTCGTAGCCCAGCATGGAGGGGACTATCGAACCGTCCACCTGGCCGCAGATCCCCGCCACGAGGCGCTCCTTCTTCCCCTCCCTGGGGCTCACGATCATGTCGCAGGTGCTCGTGCCCATGACCTTGACGAGGACTCCGGGCTTGGCGCCCGCGCCCACCGCTCCTATGCGCGCGTCGATGCT
>CAZRYP010000278.1:0-3696 GCA_964604295.1 uncultured Treponemataceae bacterium | reverse complement strand
CTGGCGATCCCCTCGCCGCGGCCGCCGGCCTTTCGCCGAAGCATGCGGCCACGCGCCCGCCGCTGCAGTCCAAACGCGCCCTGTCCCCGACTCCGATCGCCGAAAGGGAAAGGCTGAAGGACTTTCCGCAGAGCGCTCCGAGCTCCCCGTCGATAGCCGCGGCCGCCGCGGCCAGGTGAACTGTCACGGAAAGCCTTATGCCCGCGAGCAGGACCAATTCCTCTCCGGAGAGCGAGTTTATGCTGGTATTCATGGTGTTCCTCGTCTGCCGGGATCATAGCCCATCGGGCCGAGGAACGAAAGGTGCAGGAAAGCCTGATCTATCCATTGCGGAGGCTCCCCGGCCCTCCGCGCTTCCGTTTCCCGGCGGGGCGGATTATAGTGATGAAAGATAAATCAAGGAAGGAGAATGATGATGGAGACCGAAAGGAAAACAAGAAGACTCTTTGTCGCATCCATCCTCACGGCCTTCCTGTTGACCGCCCTCATCGCGGTCCTGAGCCCCCTGCTGGCGCGGTTTCCCCATCTGCCCGACAAAGGCTCTTCCTGGTATTTCTGGCAGTTGCCGGAGCGGAGTTTCATGGGCAGGTTTTCCGCCTGGTTTCTCTACGGTACGCATCAAATCCTGCTCTGGATCTCCATATGGAAGATGAGGAAGGCGAAAAGGCTCGGCACGGATCCTGGCCGTCATAACGGAAGACTCCTCCTTCTCAATTTCGTCTTCATCCTTCTCCATATCCTCCAGTCCCATCTCTGGTACGACGGCCTCGCCCAAGACGTGCCCGTCTGGTCCAGCCAGGGCTCGGTCATCGTGATGCTCGTCCTCATCCTCTATCTCGCCGCCCCAGCCCGAGGCCTTTTCGCGGGCAGGTTCAGAAAACCAGGCAGGGGCGGTCTCGAGTGGGTACGACGCTGGCACGGGTATTACATCTCATGGGCTCTCTGCTACACCTTCTGGTTCCACCCCGCCGAGGGCGACTACGGTCTTCTTACCGGCTTCCTCTACATGTTCCTTCTCTTCATCCATCTCAGCTTCGCGTACAAGCCCGTCCACTACAACCTGAAGTGGATCGCCCTCCTCGAGGTGATGGTCGGCCTCCACGGACCGGCCATCGCGATCCAGAAAGCCGTCTCGGGCAACGAAAACGACGTGCAGGGTCCGGGAATCTGGATCATGTTCTTCTCCGGATTCTTCTTCATGTTCGCCTTCACCGGACAATACGGCTTCTCGCTGAAAAAATGGCAGAGGGCTATCGTCTATGTCGCATATTTTTCAGTCGTGGGAATGCTGTACGCATGGCGGGGCTTCGGCAGGATTTATGAGATAACCTTCATACCGGTAGCCCTCTACGGCGGCGCGCTGGCGCTCGCTGCCGTGGCCGCGGTCGTGGGCCGCGCGACCGGCGCCGGAGCCGGCCGCGGCGCGTAGGGCGAGATAAGTCGCCGCCCGCCGGCCTATCTCGTCTTGGTCTTGAGCCTTAGGTAGACCTGCTTGCCCTGGTCGGTGGGGCTCGCCCTCTCGTCGATCTCGAACAGGCCGCAGGCCTTGATGAGGTCGCCCAATTTCCTGAAGCCATAGTTTCGGGGGTCGAACTCGGGCTGCCTGTTGGCGATGTAGGTTCCCACCGCTCCGAGATAGGCCCAGCCGAACTCGTCCGCAGCGTCTTCCACGGCGCTCTGCAGCAAGGCCGTCATCCGCCTGTCGGTCTTGATGTCGCCCTGGCTTCGCATCTGCGCTTCCTTCTCGGTCTTGCTCTCCTTCTCTTCTTCGTCCTCGCGCAGGATCTCCGTGTAGATGAACTTGTCGCATGCCGCGACGAAGGGCTTGGGAGTCTTGCGCTGCCCGAATCCGAGGACGAGCTTGCCGTCCTCCCTCAGCCTGGCCGCGAGTCGGGTAAAATCGGAGTCGCTCGATACGACGCAGAATCCGTCGAGGTTCTCCGTGTAGAGAAGATCCATCGCATCGATGATCATCGCCGAGTCGGTGGAATTCTTTCCTGAAGTATAGGAAAACTGCTGCACCGGCTGGATGGCGAATTCCAGGAGCTTGTCCTTCCATGAGCGCAGGTTCGTATTGGTCCAGTCGCCGTAAATTCTCTTGACGCTGGCCACGCCGTACTTGGCCACTTCCGCCAGCAAGCCTTCGATGATCCTGGCCTGGGTGTTGTCCGCGTCTATGAGTACCGCCAGCTTGAGCTGGCTCTGTTCGTTCTTCATCATTCTTCTCCTAGAAGGAAACCTTTGTGCAGGCTCACCTGCATCATCGTGCCGACCCTTATGGAAATGGGGCCGCCGCTCGACACATCCTCGCCCTCGAGGATGTAGTCCTTTTCTGTCTTGTGAAGGACGACCGGCCTGACGGACCGGGCTTTCACTTCGCCGTCCTCCGCACACCTGATGTCGAGCCTTGAATACTTGGCTTTGAGGGCCGCCTGGATGACGCGAAGCTTGCCGTTGAAATCCAGCCCGCTCGCCGCTATTCCCGCCTCGCGGTACGCGGAGGGACCGCCGGGCCTGTTGTCGGCGTTCTCCGCCTCCACCATAGCATGGAGCTGACCCGGGGTATAGATCAGCTTCCGCTTCAATCTCTCCTCGAGCTTTTTCCTGAGATCCGGCGGGACTTGAAGTTGGGCGATTTCCATCTCCAGGCTCCGCTCCGGCGAGGGGATATCCTCCCCCGAAAAGCTGAGCGTCGAGGCGGCGAAAGAGTCGGCCGCCGCGATCGAGACCTTCGGCTCGTCGTCCTGGCGCGCCGGGGGATGAGGTGCCGGAGCTGCTGCCCGATGAGCCCTGGCCTGGGCCGGCTTGGCCGAACTTCGCAGGGATGGGGGCGGAAGACCTATGTCCTTCAGCACCTTTTCGATGGTGGAAGCCTGGACGTTGCCGAAATAGTACAGACCCTCGCCCAGCATCTCGTGGGGGAAGCGCGCCAGCGCCCCGCTCTGCTCGATGATCTTCGCCGAGCCGCGGTCGGCCGAAAGCAGGTAGCCCCGGAACAGCCTTATCGAATCGTATTCCTCTTCCCACTTGCCGATATCGAAGCGGAGAGCCTGGGGCACCGGCATCCGGCTCATTCCTTCGAGCAGGCGCTCGATGTCCTCGATCGTCCGCCCCGCCGCGAAGGCCCTTCGGATGGATTCCCGCGTGACCGTGATCTCCCATGCCCCCGAAGCCGAGACGAGGATCCCGATGTCCAGCAGCGCGACGAGATCGTACAGGGACGCCGAAGGCAGGACATGTATGATGCCCGTTCCGTCGACGGAAATCGCCGCGTGGATGTCGTTCGGCGTTGTGCGCCATTGCGCCGCCGCCCTTTCGGGAGAGCAGACGAGGTCGCCGTCCTTGTCCTCCACGAGTCCGAGTTCCCCGAGAGCCTTCGCGAAGGCCTCGGGAAAGGCGGGGGTCGTTTCGCCCCCTGGCAGGAGCCGGACCAGCCGCGCGAGCCCCGAAGGGGAGAAGGCGAAGCGGCGCTCCATGAAGGGTCCGAAGCTCCTGGCAAAGACGCCGCAGCGGCCGCGGTCGACCCAGCCCGCCGACATGCATGCGAGGGAAAAGGCGAAATCGCCCTCGCTGGAGAACAGAAGCTCGGCTATCGCCTTGAAATCGGCCGACAATCCATGCTCGTCTTTCGTCAGGAGTTTACCGGCGGCCAGGGCGCCGATGATGGCTTCCACGACGGCGGCTCCGTTCGGATCT
>CAZRYP010000277.1:0-3701 GCA_964604295.1 uncultured Treponemataceae bacterium | reverse complement strand
AAGGTGTCATGAGTTCGGGCATCAAAGGGTAGCGATGGCTTCCCTTGAATTCATTTAGGAGGAAACTATGCGTAGGTGGTTCATGGCGAAAAAGGCTCTTGGCGTGCTTGTGCTTTTCGTGTGCGTGGCTTTGCCGCTCGTCGCGGCTCCTACGCAGATCGTCTTCTGGTCGGCCCTGGGCGGCAACAACGGCAAGATCCTGGACGCCTTCGTCCAGGAATTCAACGCCTCGCAGGGCGATGTCGTCGTCGTCAACGAATTCCAGGGAGCCTACGGCGACGTGGAGCAGAAGCTGATGGCGTCCATCGCCTCGGGCAAGACACCCGATCTCTGCATGCTCGAGATTTCGCGCATACCCGCGTTCGTGAACGCCAAGGCCCTGGTGGCGCTGGACGGTTTCGCGGCGGGATCGAAGGGGATAGACCTCAAGGATTTCGTGCAGGGCCTTCTCGAGGAGAGCAGGATAGACGGGAAGCTCTACAGCCTGCCCCAGTCCAGGTCGATGCCTGTCTTCTATTATAACAAGGACATGTTCCGCGCCGCCGGGCTCAACGCCGACAAGGCGCCCGCGAACTGGAAGGAACTCAGGGAAGCGGCGGTCAAGTTGAGCCCGGCCGACGGATCCAAGGTCGGCTTCGGCATCCAGACCGGCAACCCCTGGTGGTATTTCCAGACGGCGGTGGAAAGCTACGGCGCGCAGGTGTCCACCCTAGCCGACGGGAAGCCCGTGCCCACGTTCAACAGCCCGGAAGCCGTCGCGGCCCTCCAGTGGTGGTACGATCTCGTGAAGAAGGACAAGGCGGCCAAGCTTTACGTCGGCAAGGGTCTGACCTCCTGGGAGCTTCTCCAGGCCGATTTCATCAGCGGAAAGGTGGGGATGATGTACATCACGACGGGCTGGATGGGCAACATCATCAAGAATTCCCAGTTCGAGGTAGGCGTGGGAAAACTGGCGGCCGGACCCACGGGCGTCAGGAAGATTCCCACGGGCGGCAACGGCATCGTCATTCCGGCCAATTCGCCCAAGGCGAAGCAGGAAGCGGCCTGGATATTCCTGAAGTGGCTCACCGACACGAGACAGACGGCCAATTGGGCCATGCAGACCGGCTACATGCCCCTGAGGATTTCAGCCGGCAACTCCCCCGAGCTGAAGGCCTACATCGCGAAGAATCCGGCCTTCCAGGTGGCCGTCGATTCCATGCTCTACGCGAGCGCCTTCCCCTCGATCAAGCGGAACCCCAAGACCGAACCCACCCTCGACATCCTGTGGGAGAGGATCTTCATCAACAACGAGCCCGTGCAGAAAGTGGCTGACGAAGTCGCCAGACAGGTGACCGAGCAGCTCAAATAGAATATGGTACACGAGTCATAGACGGAAGGAATGCATATGTTGAAAGCTGCGATAATCGGGGCCGGGCTCATGGGTTCGGCCATGGCCTGGCCCCTGAGCGACAACGGCAACGATGTGCGGCTCGTCGGCACTCATCTCGATGACGATGTCATCAGGTCCTGCAAGGAAAGGAATTTTCATCCGAGACTCGGTCGGCGGCTTCCCGAGGGCGTGACTCCATTCTATTTTTCCGAGATCGACAAGGCTCTCGAGGGTTGCGGCCTCATAGTGAGCGGCGTGAACTCGCTCGGGGTCGGATGGATGGCCGGGCAGCTCGCCGCCAGGGTGAGGCCGGGCCAGGCTGTCGTCGGCATCACCAAGGGGCTGGAGGCGGGAGCCGACGGCTCCGTGAGACTCTTTCCCCATATACTCAAGGCGGCCTTGCCCGAGGCCGTGGGGGAGAAGGTGCGCTTCGCGGCCATCGGCGGGCCCTGCATCGCGGGGGAGCTCGCGGGACGCAGACCCTCCTTCGTCATGCTGGGCGCGGACGATATGGCGACCGCCGCGTCGCTGGCCGAGATCTTCAGGACCCCCTACTACTATCCCGCGCCCACCGACGACCTCCTGGGGCTGGAGGTGGGCGTCGCCCTGAAGAACGCCTACACGGTGGCGGTCGGGATGGCCTACGGCATCATGGACGGGGCGGGAGGCGTCGACGCGGCGGGCGCGTCGATGCACAACCTGGCCGCCGCCCTCTTCGCCCAGGGCTGTTCGGAAATCCGGCTCATACTGAAGCTTCTCGGGGGCACGGACTGGTTCGCCTCATCCCTCCCCGGCGCGGGGGATCTCTACGTGACGAGCATGGGCGGCCGGACCGTGAGGTTCGGCCGGCTCCTGGGTTCCGGACGGAAATTCCAGGAGGCCAGGGAGATCATGGCGGGGGAAACCCTCGAATCGATCGAGATCATACGGCACATGGGCAGGCTCCTGCCCGCATGGCGCCGGAAAGACATGATAGACGATGAGGCCCTGCCCCTGATGAGGACCCTCGTGGGCATCATCGTCGAGGGAAAGGCTCCGGTATTGCCCCTGGACAAGTTTTTCCGCTTCTGAGCGCGGGCTCGGGAATCATCGGCCAGGGGAGGCGGGTCCCCGGATCCCGGGGACCCGCCTCCTCGCGGGGGCTCATTTCTTCCTGAGCCGCCTGCGCAGGACTGCCGTCAGTTCGTCCACCTCCGCGGAATTCTCCCCGCTTTCGAAAAGCATCTCCTCCGTTTTCTGCACGGCGCCGCGGATGGAGGAGCAGATCCTGTGCATCGCGTCGTTCTTCTCGTCCAGGAAGAGGAGTTCCTTCGGGATCTTGTGGAGGTTGCCGTTCCAGAAAGAATCGTCGTTCGGAATGACGAATTTGGCGATCAGCCTCCGGTTGAAGTCCAGCTCGTTCTTGTCGTCGTAGTTGTCGGTGAGATCGGTGGTGCCGACAAGGAAGCCCTCCTGGAAGTAGGGCCTCAGGGCCAGGGGCGGGCAGGCCGAGAGGAGCCTGATGTTGACGATCTCCTGTTCCGAGTTGATGGAAATGCCGTTGGGCATATAGGGCAGGCCCAGGACATAGACGAAGACTTTAGGGACATCCTCCTCCGACTGGGCGAAGGAGCAGGCGACCCTCAGGGACTGGGTGATATCCAGAAGGGGCGTCTCGTGAACTTCGTAGTGCTGGATGAGCGACCACTGAATGTAGTGCTTTCTCCTGATCTCGTCGGCCGCCCTGTGGTCGTACTTCCTCGTCTCCTCGACGAGGAGGCCGGATATTTCCTTGAGCATCGCGAAATCGTTCTCCAGCCTGGTCTTGGTGATGACGTTCTTCCTGTAGAGCGAGGGATAGAGGCTGGTGGCGCCGGCCTTGTTCCTGTGGTCCCTCGTCTGGCCCCTGAAGAAGAGGAGATTGTCCCTGTTCAGGTACGACAGCTCGGCCACGATCCTCATGAGTTCGTCATAGGTGGCGACGGGGAAGGCCTCCTGTCTCGAGACCGAGTCCCCAAAATGCCTTTTCAGCGCCTCGGTCAGCTGGGCCGTCATCTCCCGCATGATGTTCTCTCCTTCCGTTCCGTCCGGACCATACGCATGGCATCTTTCATTCGGGCCTTCCTCGCGGAGATATCCAGACGATATCATGGAATGGAATTTCCGAGTTGTCGAGCGGATTCACCGGGGGCGGTCCCAGGTTCTCTGGGTGACCCCGGGGATAGGCTCCGGCCGCGCGGTACAGGAGGTCCAACCCATGCGCATGGAAGCTGAGTTCATCGAAAGACTGAAAGCCAGGGGGCTTGAGGACGCCGAGATCCAATCCTCGCTTGAGAGAGTCGATGCTCTG
>CAZRYP010000276.1:0-3733 GCA_964604295.1 uncultured Treponemataceae bacterium | reverse complement strand
CGGAATACTCGAATACCTTGGATACGGCAGGCAGTTCGACGCGGAGCTGCGTGTTGATGGGGTCGCCGAAAAGACCGAAGCGGAGGGAAAAATAGTCCAGATCGACCTTGCCCTCGTCCAGCATCGAGGAATACCAGGCAGGCCGCCAGGTCCGCGACAGGACTGTATTGATGGCCTCCGCGTTGGTCTGGACGATCTTCTGGGCGGGATTTTCGCCCGTGCTTTCATCGAACATGCGCATCGTGTAGCTGAAGGCATAGCCCCTGGAGCCGTCCAGCGTGAGCACCTCGTACCAGTCTCCCGGAAGCTTTTCCGTTCCGGTGTAGACAGCTTCCCCCTCCACGCGCTTCAGGGCCTTCACCATCTCGTTCTCCCTGAGCCTGTACACGCGCTTGGCGGAAGCCGAATTCGACGGCTTGTCCCTCACTGGCAACCCATCCCTGGCAGCTATCATATAGAGGGAAACGAGGTCGGCCATCTGGGCGACCCGCCTCTCGGCCGCGTTCCTCGATCGGAACATCTCGATCTGCCACAGGGGCACTTCCAGCCTTTCGGTTTTCTCTCCGCCCGATCCGATCACATAGAGCTTCGTTATGTTCGATTTGAGGTATACCGGGACGATGCTCCCCGCCTTGGCGCTCGTGCCCTTAACCGTCCAGAGGACTACTCCCCAGCCGATGCGAGGGGAGCAGGAAACGAGGGAGGCGAGAAGCAGGGTGAGAAGGAATAGCCCGATACAATGCCGGATCGGGCGCGGAAATTCGCCGGTCATGCCTGTTTTCATGCGGGGAAAGTGTACACCGGGCGGCGCTTTTTGGTAAAGGCGCAGTCGGCGGTAGCAATATGGCGGATTTGTGCTATCATATCCGAATCGTCAATGAAGGAGAGGGATCGATGAAGGGAGACGAGGCCAAGGTCGCCTCAGCGGCCAATCCTGTCGCGGCGATAGAGATCGGATCGACGGGGATACGCCTGTTGATCGCGTCGATCGACGCCACGGGCGGGATCAAGGTGCTCGACAGGGCAGGCAAGCCCAGCAGGATAGGCCGGGACGTGTTCACGCAGGGCAACATCGGCAGGGACGCCATACGGGAGAGCATCGCCGTCCTGGCGTCCTTCCGCGAACTCCTCCACGGTTACGGAATCTCCCCCGACGCGGCCATGGTCATAGGCACGAGCGCGCTCAGGGAGGCATCCAACAAGGACACCTTCGTCGACAGGGTAACCCTCCAGACGGGATTCAGGATCAGGATCGTGGAGGACATCGAGGAAAACCACCTCATGTATCTGGCCGTCCAGCAGGCGCTCCAGGATGAGCGCAAGCTTCTCTCGCGCTCCAATTCGATGATCCTGGAAGTGGGCGGCGGAACGACGGAAATCATGCTTCTGCGCCGGGGGAAGATGGTGTCCAGCCACAGCCTGCATATAGGGACCTTGAGGCTGGACGAGCAGATGCGCGAAGCCGGGGCATCCAAGAATTATCTTCAGGAATACCTGGAGAGCAACATCAAGACGGCCTGCGATCTCATGGCCGAGGAAGTTCCCCTCGAGACGGTGAAATCCTTCATCGTCATCGGCGCCGACGCGCGCTTCGCCGCGTACTGCGTGTCCGGGAAGAATTACGGGGCCTATTCCATCCTGGATCGGGAACGTTTCATGGCCTTCGCGGATTCCATCACCAAGCTCTCCATCGAGGAGTGCATCGCCACCTACAATCTGCCCTGGACCGAGGCCGAAGGGCTGGCCCCCGGGCTCATGATAGAATCCCTCTTCCTCTCGAGGACGGGAGCCGAGCTCGTGGTCGTGCCCAACGTCTCCATCAGGGAAGGGCTCCTCCTGGCCGAGGTGCGCGGACTGGATCCCGCCGTCGAGGATGAGCTGAAGCGCCAGGTCGTCGCCTCGGCGCGGGCGCTGGGGAAGCGCTACCGATACGACGAGATGCACGCCCGCAGCGTGAGCGCGCTCAGCCTCGCCATTTTCGACGCGCTCTCGAAGGAGCACGGCCTTGGTCACCACGAGCGGCTCCTTCTCGAGACGGCGGCCATACTCCACGATATCGGAACCTATATACGCTCCTCGGGCCATCATCGTCATGGGGAATACATCGTCTCGAATTCCGAGATATTCGGGATCAACCGCAGCGACGTCAACATCATTTCCAACGTCGTGCGCTACCACAGGCGCAATCCCCCCGCCCCCACCCATGTGAACTATATTTCCCTTCCCAGGGAGGACAGGATAGTCGTGATGAAGCTTTCCGCCATTCTCCGGGTGGCCGACGCCCTCGACAGGAACCATTCGGGCAGGGTGGCCGACGCGTCCTTCGAGAAGAGCGGCGACAAGTTCATCATCCGATCGACGCGGAACCTGGACTTTTCCCTCGAGAGGCTGTCGCTCGCCGACAAGGGCGATCTCTTCGAGGACGTGTTCGGCCTCGTGCCGATAATCCTGTGAGGCCGGGATGAAAGACTATCCCCTGCTCAACCGCGAACTGTCCTGGATCGAGTTCAACGCGAGGGTCCTGGAAGAGGCGCGCAAGAAATCCGTGCCCCTCCTCGAGCGCCTCAAGTTCCTGGGCATCGTGACATCCAATTTCGACGAGTTCTTCATGGTGCGCGTCGCAGGCATCAAGGCGTCCATACGCCGCGGCGAGCGGACCGCGGACGGCGCGGGCGCGGCGCCGGGCAAGCTTCTCGAACTCGTCTCCGCCCGGACCAGGGAACTGATCGGGCTTCAGTACAAGTGCCTGGCCGAGGATGTACTGCCGGGCCTCGCCGCGGCGGGGCTGGGAATCGTGCCTCCCAAACGCTGGACTCCCGCCGAGAAGCGCTACCTCGAGGCTTATTTCATCGAGCAGGTCTTTCCCCTCATCACCCCCCTGAGGATCGAGGAGGACGCCTTTCCCTCGACGGGCAATCTCCAGATCCACTGCGCCTTCGAGCTCGAGACGGAAACCGGCGAGAAAGTATACGCCGCAGTCCAGGTCCCCCGGAATTCCGGCCGCTTCGTGCCCCTTCCCCGCCAGGACGACGAAAGTCCCGAGAGCCTCCGCTTCACCCTCATCGAGGACCTGATCATGAGTCACGCCTCCAGGCTGTTCCCCGGCCATAAAGTGAACGGCTCCCTCGTCTTCAAGGTGACGCGGGACGCGGATTCGGGGGTGGACGAGAACAGGCAGGAAGATTTCCTCACGGCCATGGAGGAAGTCCTCGCCGGACGGCAGAACTCCACGCCCGTGAGGCTCAGCGTCTCGGGCAAATCCCCCGCCCTCGTCGCCCTCCTCCAGAGAGGGCTGGGCCTGGGCGAGATCGACACCTACCGCCTGGGCGGTCCCATAGACCTGGCCGGTTTCCATGAGCTGGCCCTGATCGAGGAAAAGGTTCGCGACGACCCCTCCTCGCGGCTGAGGGACAAGCCATGGCAGCCCATCGTCCTTCCCGTTCCCGAGGGAGCGAGCGTCTGGGACGAGATCGATTCGGGAGACAGGCTCGTCAACGTGCCCTACGAGTCCTTCGACGCCATCCAGCGATTCCTGGACGAGGCCGCCGACGATCCTTCGGTCCTCGCGATCAAGATGACGCTCTACAGGACTTCGGGCGATTCCCCCGTCGTCAAGGCCCTCATCAGGGCCGCGAGGAACAGGAAGCAGGTGGCTGTCGTCGTGGAGCTCAAGGCGAGATTCGACGAGGAAAGGAACATCACCTGGGCCTCCACCCTCGAGCAGGCCGGAGCC
>CAZRYP010000275.1:0-3743 GCA_964604295.1 uncultured Treponemataceae bacterium | reverse complement strand
CGAGGGCTCAGGAAAACCCTGCCGCCGTCCACGAAGGCACCGTTCACCCCCGATCTCAAGAGAATCATGAACATGGACGCCTCGACCGCCAGGCTCCCGTAATGGTATTCGCTCTGCGCGATTACCGTGCAGTTGTTGTGCAGCGAGACGGGAATACCCAACCGGGTTTCCAGGATATCGGCGATGGGATAATTCTTCATGCCGGGAATCCTGGGATAGGAGGCGACGAGCCTTTTCCCCACATCGACCTGTCCTGGAGCCCCGATGCCCACCCCGAGCATTCTTTCCCTCGGCAGGGATGAGTCGACGATGGCCTGGTTCACGAGGGACACGATCAGATCGCAGACCCGGCCCGCGTCCTCTGACCTAGAGAGGGAGGTTGTGCGGGTATAGAGGGAGTTGCCCCCGAAGTCGAAGATCCCGATGGATATGCGCTCCACCCAGAACTCGATGCCCACACAATAGAAGGCATCGCTGCGGACGGCATAGGCTACGGGACGCCGGCCCTTCCTTTCCTGGCGGACGCCCTCATCCTTGCCTGGCGCGTCCTTGTCGATGGCCTCGATGTACCCCGCCTCTTCCAGCACCGAAAATATCCTGAAAATTGTCGGGGCCTTGAGTCCGGTGGCGTTGACCACCTCGGACTGGGAAATGCCTTGCCTGCCCGCCGAATGGACAAGTCTGAGCACGAGCTTTTCGTTGAGTTCGCGAACGTCGGAGATTCGCAACGGTTTTGAGCCAAGTGCCATAATCACCTTCACCATACTCCACCCGGCACCGCATTGGAAGATTCGCCGGGCCTTTTTTATGGGGAAGATCCCGGCAGGCGCTTCGCCCCTGCATCTGCCGCGAAAAAGACCGGGAAAATTGTCACCGTCGAAGAGCATTTCAATATCGGCGGGCTCGGCACTATCGTCTGCGAACTCTGCGGCGACTCCTGTCCCGTGCCGGTGTTGCGGCTGGGAGCCCGACACGACTACATCAGCTCAGGCCCCTATAAAGACCTCCTTGCCGAGGTCGGGCTGGATACGGGCAGCCTGGTGGAAAAAATCGCGGAGTTCGCGAAAAAGCAGTTCTAGCCAGGTTTTTACAGGCTGTGGTTGGAGGATCCGCTTTCCTGTCAGTGGCGGCTCTCCGGCCAATATTTTTCCGCTCTTCGCCTATATCCCGCATCAAGCTATGCAGACAGTCTTTGAAACCGCCCTCCACCATTTTGGTGGAGCCTCCCAGCGAAGGGCAGAAAGGAAGTCCACCATAAGGATGCTCCCAGCCCGCCTGATCTACTACCAGTCCATCGTATAAACGCGCTCCCTGATTCTTGTGAATCATGGATCTGATGTCCCGCGTATACCCGTAACAGCGCCCGTGTTTCGCATAGATCATTCCGATTTCGAATAACGTTCCGCCATCTGGTTCGCAGCCTCTGAAGAATTCCAGGTCCGCGATTATCGCCGAAGTCCTTCTCACCTGGACCTTGAGATCTTCGAATATCTCCAGCGCGATCAGCTTCAAATCAGGGTCGTCAAGTTTCAGGCCGGTATCGGTAGGCAGGACAACCGAAAAACCATGGTACTCGGCCAGCTTGCGTTGCGCCCACCACAGCTCATAACCCCGCGTATAAAAACATTCCAGCCCGGCAATGTATAAACCCACATCGCGGCAGCTATCGGGATTCGGAAGCCTCTCGGATGGTCCATTTTTCTTGACACTCGAGAAGGATGATCCAGCCATCGCATGGATTTGACGCATCGGATCTTCCCTTGTCGGAAGATCCTCACATATGTGCGCTGTCGAACAGAGCAGGCATAGTTTGCAGCCTATCATCGCCCGGTGAGGAATGGGCAAAAAGCATTTTGTAATGCCAGAAACCCCGGATAGTCTCAAGAAGTGAACCGGCACGAGCCGGAAAAGGAATCTATCTTGAAAAAGTTTGTGTCCATGGCATGCATGATCTTCGCGATTGCCGGCTCAGTCTCGGCGGTGCAACTGGGAAATGTAGTCGTAACGGGGGTGATTTCCTCGACTTTCAGCGTGACCATAACTCCCGCGACAACGGCGGTGCAATTGGTGCTGACCAACTCCACGGCCACAACGGATCTTGTCATCGCGGCGGCCGATTTCGCCACGAACAAGAATAGCTGGTCCATCGGAGTATACTCGCTCAATGGCTCCAAACTCGTGGGTTCCACGGGCGAGTCGCTCGCCTATACCTTCTCGCTGGGAGACATCGCGGGATTGCAGAACCTCACGCTCGCCACATCGGTGGCGCCCATCTACAAGATCATGACGGGAAAGAATCCCCATCTTATGCAGGATATGAAGATCACCTACGTCGGTGATCCCCTGCTTCAGGAAGGAATCTATTCCGATACGATCTTCCTGATAATTGCAGGCGAATGATCCCGCGGGCCATGAGTTCCCATGGTTAAGCGGCGAGACATAACAATTCAAAGCATTGGCTTTATTGCTCGAAGGCGACTATTGCACGCGCTTCTAGTCGGGTTGCGACTCTTCGAGGATCCGCTCCAGTCCGTCGAGAATGAGTTTCAGCCCGAAGTCGAAGTCCGACTCGGCGTCGTAGCCCGACTCCATCGCATGCGAGGCCATCCGATGCAGGTATGGATACTTCTCGGCGGGTATCGATGTCAGAATCGCTTTTGCCATCTCCTCGGGTGAAGCATCGGCGTCGGCCGACATGTTGAACTGCTGGATGCCGAAACCGTAGATATAGCTGTCGAGAAGCGAGAACGCGCGCGCCGCGCCTTCCAGCGAAAACCCGGCTGTCATCAGCGTGCCGAGCACCCAGTCCAGATACCGAAGCCTTGACGGGCCGCTCGACTCCCGCGAGTCGAGAAGCGGCGCCAGCCAGGGATGCCGGCCGAAGACCCGGTGAGCGGAGACCGCCCGGCGGCGCATCGCCTCGCGCCAGCCTTCGACGTCGGACGGGAGTTCGACCTCCTCGATCACGAGATCGACCATGCCGTCGAGGATGTCGTCCTTGTTCGCGACATGGTTGTAGAGCGACATCGCCTCAATGCCGAGCCGCGACGCTACCTCGCGCATGGTCACCGCGCCGATCCCGCGCCCGTCGGCGATCTCCACCGCCGCCGCGAATACTCGATCCCGGTTCAAGGGCAGGCGCGGAGCGGCTTTCATGCCGCCGCGAGTCTTCTCGACCATTTTCACTCCCATGGCTTGACATACTTACTAAGTAAGTGCGATAGTGCCGCTGCTTACTTAGTAAGTATATCGTTCACGGCCGGCGCGCGCAAGTGCCGTAGCCCGCCAAGAGGAGACTATCATGAACACACAGACCCGCGATGATGCCACACGACAGAAGGCTGGAGGCGCGGCGGCGCTCTATATCGCCCTCGCCCTGCTCGCGGCGATGCCCTACTTCCTGCTCGCGGTCGACTATCTGGGCGCAAAGACCGCCGCGGACAAGGTCGCGCTCATTGTCGCCAACTACGCGAGCATGTACGCGATGTACCTCGTCACCTATGTGTTCTACGGAATCGCGCTCGGCGTGCTGGCGTTCGCGCTGTACGACAAGCTGCGGGCTCACGCGCCCGCCACGATGCGCGTCGCCACGGCCATCGGCCTGCTGTGGTCTTTCGCGCTCGTCACGAGCGGGATGATCTTCAACTACGGCATGACCACGACCGTGGCCATGATCAAAACGGCCCCGGCGCAGGCCGTCTCGGCGTGGCTGGCGATCGAGCCGGTCGCGCAGGCCCTCGGCG
>CAZRYP010000274.1:0-3781 GCA_964604295.1 uncultured Treponemataceae bacterium | reverse complement strand
GTTTCGGGCGAGGAATCTCCGGCCCAGATCCGAATGAGGGCGGACAGGCTGGGCGCCCTCAAGGACAATCTGGAAGTATTCTGCGCCTCCGATCTCGACAGGATAATGTCGGTCTTCGAGGCCGTGCGTCCCGTCCTCACGATCATCGATTCGATACAGACGGTGTATTCTCCCGACGCGGGAGTCGTGCCCGGCACGGCCAACCAGATCAAATACTGCACTCAGGAAATGACAGAGTGGGCGAAGACCCACGATTCCGTCATCGTGTTCGTCGCGCATGTGACGAAGGACGGACTCATAGCGGGCCCCAAGGCCGCGGAACACATCGTGGATGCCGTCCTCGCCTTCGAGCAGGCCGAAGGCGACCTGCGGGCGCTCCGAGCCTCGAAGAACCGCTTCGGTTCAACGGACGAGCTGGGGCTATACAGGATGGGCGCCCGCGGACTCGAGGAACTTTCGGATCCTTCGGGGATCCTTCTCATACAGAGGCCGGGAGAGCTTCCCCCCGGCGTGGCGGTGGCCATCGTGCATGAAGGATCCCGTATCCTCCTCGTGGAGATCCAGGCCCTGTCCGTGCCGGCCAAGGCAGGGATCACCAGGGTCTATTCGGACAGGATAGACGCGTCCAGGGTGGCGCGCATCGCGGCCGTGATGGAAAAGCAGACGGGGCTGAGGCTTTCCGACCAGGATATCTACATAAACGTCGCGGGCGGCGTGCGGCTGGCCGAGCCGGGAATAGACCTGGCCCTCGCGGCGGCGCTGTACTCGGCGAGGACAGGCCAGCCCTTGCCGAAGGAAGCCGCCCTGGCGGGCGAACTCTCCCTCGCGGGGGAACTGCGGCCTGTACGTCAGATGGGAAAGAGGGCGAGGGCGGCAAGGGCTCTCGGTTTCACTATCATCCTCGGCCCGGCCGAGACGAAATACGGCGACAGGGAGGACGGCGAAACCCCGCCTTCCGGGAAGGCCGGAGCGGGAGCCGGAACCGCCTGGATCCAGGCCGATTCGCTCAAAGCCGCCATCAGGGCGCTCTGGAGATAAAGAGATGAAATTCATCAACGCCGCGAAGAGGACCACAGGGTTCGCCCTTCCTCTGCTTTCGATGAGGACAGCCGACGGCCCCTGCGGCGAATTCCCCGACATAGCCGAGCTCGCGAGGCTCGCCGCCTTTTGGAAGATGGATATCGTCCAACTTCTGCCCGTCAACGATACGGGCTGGCAGACCTCGCCCTACAGCGCCCTCTCCGCCTTCGCCCTCAATCCCGTCTACCTGCGCGTATCGGATCTGCCCGAGCTTGAAGAGGCTCCCCTTCGCGGGCAGCGGGACAGCGCACGGGACGCCGTGCTTGCTAAGGCCCGCCTTCTGGGCTTTGAATGCTGTTCGGCCCCAAAGGTGCCCTATGCGCGCGTCCTGGAAGGGAAGCTGGCCATACTCGAGGAGCTGTGGACCCTCCTGCGCGCCGGCGAGGAGGGAGAGAGGCTGCTCGGGGAAGTGGAGGCTTGGTCCGCCCGCAACCCCTGGGTGAAGGCCTACGCCTGCTTCATCGAGCTCAAGCGCCGGTCCGGCGGCAAGCCCTGGTGGGAGTGGCCAGTATACGGCAAGGCGGACGACGCTCTCGTCGACAGCCTCTGGACCGGGAAGGGCTTCGCAGAGGGGACGAGATTCAGGGCATGGTTGCAGATGAGGTCGGCGGAGCAGTTCGCCGCGGCCTGCGCCAAGGCTCGCGGACTGGGCGTGGACATCATGGGCGACATTCCCATCCTGATGAACGCCGATTCGGCGGATGTATGGTGCCGCGGGGAATTGTTCGATACGGAGCGGGCGGCAGGGGCCCCTCCCGACATGTATTCCCGCCTCGGACAGAACTGGGGTTTTCCCTTGTACCGCTGGGACGCGATCGAGAGGAGGGGCTATTCCTTCTGGAAGGAGAGGCTTGTTTGCGCCGACGCCTTCTACTCGATGTATCGCATCGACCACGTGCTGGGATTCTTCAGGATCTGGGCGATAGGCAAGCATGAGGCGGACGGTTTCCTTGGGCATTTCGTGCCCGAGTATTCGCTTTCCTATCCCGACCTGGATGCACTCGGTTTCGATGCCGGGCGGATACGCTGGCTCTCCCTTCCCCATGTACCGCGGGATGCCGTCGAGGGGGCGATGAGGGGTCTTCCCGCCGAACTGCAAAGGGAGCTGAGAAGCAGGCTCTTCGCCCAGGTGGGGAACGAAGCCCTCTATCTTTTTTCCCCAGAGGTGGAGGGAGGCGGCGATATCGCCGAGATCGTACGCGCGGCTTCCTCGGCCTTTCCCGGGGAAAGGGTTATGGAAGTGGCAGTCTCCTCCTGCCTGGAAGCCTTGCTCTTCTGGTGGAGAAACAGGGCTGTCCTGGAAATCGCTCCGGGCCAGTTCATCCCCACATGGGAGCACAGGACGACATCGGCCTGGAAAAGCCTTTCCGAGAGCGAAAAAGCCAGCCTCGACGCGCTGATTTCGAGGAGGAAGGGCGAGTCCATGCAGCTATGGGAGAGGACGGGGCGAAAGATCCTGAAGGTTCTCGTCGAAAGCGTCGAGATGCAAGCCTGCGCCGAGGATCTGGGCGCCGTTCCTCCCTGCGTTCCCGAAGTTTTGGGCGGGTTGGGCATCCCCGGTCTCCGCGTCTGGCGCTGGCATCGGGCATGGGACAGGGCAGGTTCTCCCTATGTGTCCTTCGAGGACTACCCCGAGGCTTCCGTGGCCTGCACCTCGGTCCACGATTCCACGAACCTCAGGCAATGGTGGGGCGAGGAAGCCGACAGGCAGGTTCTCTGGGAGATGGTGGGGGGACCGGGCGAACCGCCCCTGGTCCTGGACCCGGACTCCGCGTTCGTTCTGCTCAGGGCCTTCGCCGCCGCGCGCTCGCGCTGCGTCGTCTACCCCCTGCAGGACCTTCTGGCCGCGAGCGCGCGGCACCGCGAGGTAAACCCCGCGGACGAGCGGATCAATGTGCCCGGCACCATGGGAGAGGGGAATTGGCTCTACAGGATGAAGCCGCGGGTCGGGGAACTGCTGGCGGACGAAGCCTTCGCGGCGAGGATGGCCTCGCTGTCGGCCTCGAGACTCTGACAGCCCGGAACCCCGGCCCGATGGCGGGACGGAAGCCTCTGTTCTTATTTTTCCCCGCCTGTGATACTATACGCTTTCTCTAAATTATATGGATGTTCCAATGGATAAGAACCTGTCCGCGAGGATCGGCGGCGCTGTGGCGATCGGGGCCAGAAAGTCTGTATCGACAGCCTGGTTTCTGCTGAAGATCATGATCCCCACGAGTCTTGCCGTCGCGCTTCTGGGCTGGAGCGGCTGGCTTCAGCTGATCGCCCGATTCCTGTCTCCCATGATGCGTCTCATCGGGCTCCCCGGCGAGGCGGCCCTGGTATTCATCTCGGGAGCCCTTCTCACGAATTATTCGGCCATAGCCGTCATGGGTTCCCTCGCGCTCTCGCTCCGCGACGCGACGATCCTGGCCCTTATGTGCCTGACGGCCCACAACCTGATCGTCGAGACGGCGGTGATGAAATCGGCCGGCTCATCGGCCGTAAAAATGCTCCTGCTCCGCCTGGGCACCGCGATCTTCGGCGCCTTCGTCCTCAACCTTCTCCTCCCCTCCTCCATGGCCGATACCGTCTTTTCGCCGGGCATATTCGCGGAAAAAGTCGCCTTTCTGACGATGCTGGCCAACTGGGCTCTCTCGACGCTCAGGCTTGTGGGCAAGCTGGTTCTCTTCGTCCTTCTCATCATGATGACCCAGAGCCT
>CAZRYP010000273.1:0-3783 GCA_964604295.1 uncultured Treponemataceae bacterium | reverse complement strand
GGTTGGCGTGCGACGGGAGTCTTTGGCGCCTTCGGCGCGGCCGCGGCCGGGGCCCATCTTCTTGGTTTGGATGAACAGAGGACGCTCAACGCGTTCGGCATTGCCGGTACACAGTCAAGCGGACTGTGGGCTTTCCTGGCCGAAGGCTCGACCTGCAAGAAGCTGCATCCTGCGCGAGCCGCCGTAAATGGCGTCACCGCCGCGATCCTGGCGAAAGCGGGCATGACCGGACCTGAACATATTCTCGACGCGGCCGACGGCGGCCTTTTCCCCGCCGTGAGCGACAAGCACGATATGACCAAGGTCTGCGCGGGTTTGGGCGAAAAGTTCGAGATAGCCAATATCGACAAGAAACCCTACCCCTGTTGCCGGAGCACGCATCACGCCATTGACGCGGCGCTCGCCATCAAGGCGCTCCAGGAATTCGACGCAAATGACATCGACAGCATCCTGATCCGGACCTACAACATCGCCGTCCTTCAATGCGGAAGCGCGTCCTATCCCAAAAGCGCGGTCGAGGCGAAATTCAGCATCGCCTTCACTTGCGCGGCCGCTCTCGTCCGCGGCGAGGTCACGCTGGCTGAATTCGAAACGGGGACGTTGCGGGATCCCGCGATACGACGGCTGGCGGAACGCGTGCGCGTGGTCGACGATCCGCTCTTCACCGGACGATATCCCGGGCAGTGGGGCTGCCTGGCAATCTTCACCATGAAGAACGGCGATGTTGTGGAAAAACGGATAGACGATATGTCGGGCAGCGTCCGCCTGCCGCTTACAAAGAAGCAGGAAGAAAACAAATTCGTCTCGCTCGCGGGCTTTGCGCGCGAAGACTCCGGCAAGATCAGACGTTTTCTTGAAGACATTCTGCGCATCGATTCCCTGACTTGTCTTCCCGACCTCTCATAGAGCTTTATTGAGGATACATCTTCAGAACATAACAAGGTGAAATATGGGTATGAATCTTGTCGAAAAGATTATTGCGGAACATCTCGTTTCCGGGATCCCCGCGGCGGGAAACGAAATAGCCGTCCGCGTCGATCAAACGCTGACCCAGGACGCCCTCGGTACCATGGCCTACCTCCAATTCGAGTCTATGGGAGTATCCCGAGTCAGGACGGACTCGACCTCCTATGTGGACCACAACACCCTGCAGGACGGATTCGAGAACGCTGATGACCATCGTTACCTGCAGACCGTCGCCGACAGGTACGGAATACGTTTTTCGAAGGCGGGCAACGGTATCTGCCATCAGGTGCAACTGGAGCGATTCAGCAAGCCCGGCAGGATACTGATAGGCTCGGACAGCCACACGCCGACCTGCGGAGGGGTGGGCATGATGGCAATGGGCGTGGGTGGGTTGGATGTGGCGACGGCGATGGCTGGCGGCGTTTTCTTCCTCGAGTATCCCAAAGTTGTGCGTATAAACCTCATAGGAAGGCTTGCGGCTTGGTGTTCGGCCAAGGATATCATCCTCGAAATCCTCCGCCTGCTAACCACAAAGGGCAACGTGGGGACGGCGATTGAATACGCTGGCCCCGGCGTGGCGACACTTTCCGTGCCCGAACGCGCCACGATGACGAATATGGGAGCTGAACTGGGCGTCACGACCTCCATTTTCCCCAGCGACGAGGTCACGAAAGCCTTCTTCGAAGCCCAGTCCAGGGCTGACGATTGGGCGCCGCTCGCCCCGGATGCCGACGCTGTCTACGAGCGGAGCCTCGATATCGACCTGGGCGCGATCGTACCGATGGCGGCTTGCCCACATTCCCCCGACAACGTGAAGACACTGCGCGAAGTCGCTGGCCTCTCCGTCAACCAGGTGCTCATCGGCAGTTGCACTAATTCCTCCTATAAGGACCTCACGATCGTCGCGGGCATTCTGAAAGGGAAGAAGGTGGATCCGGAGGTCAGTTTCGGTGTCGTTCCCGGGTCGAAGCAAGTCCTGGGCATGATTGCGAAGAGCGGCGCGTTGAACGATCTGATCGCCGCCGGTGCCCGCATTCTCGAAACGGCCTGCGGTTTCTGCGTCGGCTGCGGACAGGCGCCGCAGACGAAAGGCGTTTCGGTGCGAACGAACAACCGCAACTTCAAGGGGCGGAGCGGGACCCTCGACGCCCAGGTCTATCTCGTGAGCCCCGAGGCCGCGGCGGCGATCGCCTTGACCGGAAAACTTATCGATCCCCGCGATCTTGGAATCGATTATCCGAGCTTCGCCGCCCCCGAGCGCTTTCTCATCGACGACGCCCTCGTCCTGGAACCTTCATGCGACCCTTCCATCGAAGTCTTCCGGGGTCCGAACATCGGGCCGCCCCCGGGCAACACGCCCATGCCGGCGTCCCTGTCGTGCAGGGTGGCCGCCAAGGTCGGCGATAAAATCACCACCGATCATATAATGCCCGCCGGCGCCCTTCTTAAATACCGGTCGAATATTCCGAAGTACTCCCAGTTCGTATTCCGAGATGTCGAGCCGCAATTCGCCGCGCGGTGCAAGGCGAATGCCGAAGCTGGCTTCGCATCGGCCATCGTGGCGGGGCAGAGCTACGGACAGGGATCCTCCCGCGAGCATGCCGCGCTCTGTCCCATGTATCTTGGCGTTCGGCTTCTCCTGGCCAGGAGCGTCGAGCGGATCCATGCCGCGAACCTCGTGAATTTCGGCATCCTCATGCTCATCTTCGAGGATTCCGCCGATTACGATCGGCTCGAACCAGGAGACGAGCTTACGATCAAAAACGTCAGGAACATTCTGTGCGAGGACTTGATCACCGTCCATAACATACGCTCCAATTTTTCGTTCACCGCCCGCTGCACCTTGACGATGAGACAGAAGGAGATCGTCCTCGCGGGTGGCGCGCTGAACCGCGCGGTAGAAAATAAGCGATGAATACTGAAGCGCACGACTCCCGCTCTCCGGAAGTCTTTTGCGACAGGGTCATGAGGGTGGAACGGTGACCTTGATGTTGAACGCTCCCAAACGCCAGCCCCGACTGATGAAAGATATCATCTACACGCATATCCGCAAGGCGATAGTCGACGGCGAGCTCGCCATAGGTACGATCTTCACGGATATGGAAATCGCCAACGAATTCGGCATCAGCCGGACACCCGTCCATGAAGCTTTTCAGAAGCTCGAAGACAACGGATATATCGAACGCATCCCGATGCGGGGAAACAGGGTATGCTGCCTTTCTCCACGAGAGCTCGCATATTCGTTTTCCCTAAGAAAGGCAATCGAAACTCTTGCCATCCGATATTCCACTCTCAATATTTCAGAAGCCGGACTCGCGGAGCTCGATGGCTTGCTCGCCGAGGCTAAGACTGTCCTGTCCAAGGTATCCAAGGGCAATGGCTTGGACGAGTACGATACCATCATCAGATGCTTCGACGTGATGGTCTTCGAAGCCTGCGGATCGACTCGGTTGACTGAGTTTATATGGACGCAACGCGAGTTGTTCGATCGATATGATGTAAAGCGGGAACCGATTCAATCTGAAGCCCAATACCGCCTGTGTTGCAGAAAAAGTCTTTTCCAGGCTTTAAAAGCGCGAGATCCGGACGCGGCATGCAAAGTATGGACCGTAAATTTCACCGAATCTTATTCAACCTGGCGTGAGGGCAGCGGCAACACGGCTGCACTGCAGGATTTCCAGTTACAATAACTTCTCCAGCGGTCACAGCCTGTGGAAAGGCGGTTTATTCGAAATAGAGATTCACGCCTTCGGCCACCCCTCACTCGAGGCGCCCAGGCACCGGATCACCCCTGGACTCGACGCGCCTCCTGCGACA
>CAZRYP010000272.1:0-3794 GCA_964604295.1 uncultured Treponemataceae bacterium | reverse complement strand
AGATTTACAGTCTGCCCCCTTTGACCACTCGGGAATCTCCCCAAAACAGGGCACCTGGAACCCTCGAGCCATCTCCCGGAATCGAACCGGGGACCCCGAGATTACAAGTCACGTGCTCTGCCAGCTGAGCTAAGATGGCACTGGCGACGGAAGCGACTATACATAAAAGGCTCGGCATGCGTCAAGAGCCTGCCGTCGTTTTTCTTTCCGAGGTTCAGGAGAACGGCGATCCGTTCCAGGCCGCAGGATGGGCGGCTTCAGGATGTATGTTGACGAGGCTCACCGCGATGTGGCCTTCGGTGACGGCGTGATGGTCGGAGGCAGTGTCGAATTCCCTCTCGCTCCGGCCATCGGCGAGAAAGCAGTACTTGTAGCCGTCGGCGCCGTCGAAGCATTTGAGGTTATCGTAGTACCTGTTCCTGCCCGGAATCGCCCATCGTCCGGGGAGGTTTTCGTCGGAAGATGAAGGGCCGTTGATGTTGATGAAGGAATCGGCCTTCCAGGCGGCCACGAGCCGGTCGAGATTGTTCGCGACAAAGGCGGCGCAGGCGCGGTAATCCAGAGGCTGGGTGTACTGCGCGCAGGACACGGCCATGGCCGGAATCCCGACGAGGGCGGCCTGCCGGGCCGCGCCGCAGGTGCCCGAGTAGATGATGTCCGTGCCAAGATTAGGTCCCCTGTTGATTCCCGAGATCACCAGGTCGGGCCTGCCTTCCATGATGCCCAGCCTGGCGACGATGACGCAGTCCGCCGGCGTGCCCGAACAGGTGTAGGTGGATTCCGAGAGCTTCTTGACCTTCGTGGGGTGCCGCAAGGTCATGGCGTGGGATACTCCGGATCGCTCCCCCTCGGGCGCGATTACGGTTATTTCATGCCTCGAGCCGCTCCTTTCCGAAGCGGCCTTGAGATAGGTGACGAGGATATCGAGACCTTCGGCATCGATGCCGTCATCGTTTGTCACAAGAATTCGCATGGTATCTCCGAAGTTCCGATTTTGCGGGTTATGGCCGCGAGCGGGGGCAGGTCAGTAGGTCGCCACCCTCATGCCGCCGTTTATCGAGGTTTCATGGATCTGCGCCTTGAAACCGAATATTCTCTCGTATTCTTCCAGCCTTTTCTTGTATTCCTCGAGAGCCTCGGTCTTCATGACCGAGACGATGCAGCCGCCGAACCCGGGGCCTGTCATCCTGGAACAGAGTATTCCTTCTATCTCGAGAGACCGCTTCACCAGCCAATCCACTTCGGGACAGGATATCTCGTAATGATTCCTCAGCGATGAGTGGGATTTGTTCATGATCCTTCCGAAGGCCGATTCATCCTGCCTGGCCAGGGCATCCTCCGCCTCCAGGACTCGGGAAGTTTCCTCGACGACATGAATGCATCGTCTGCGCACGCTTTCGGGGAGGATCCCCATGAGGTCGTCCAGGTCAGCCATCCTGATGTCCCTGAGGGTCTTGCCGCCGCGGGGGGCGATGTACTGAAGGCATTTCCTGCAGTCCTCTATCCGTTGCCTGAGTTCGGTTTCGGCCGAGGCGCGAGGAACCCGCGAATCCGTGAGCACAAGGTTCCAGGTTTCGTCCAGGAACTGGACAGCCCTTCTTCTCGGCACCCTCATGTCGATGATGGAAAGGGAGCGTATCCCGGGGGCTATTCCGGCGAGGTAGTCATAGATGGGTACGGGTTTTTCCATGAAGGCGGACTGAGCCTTGCACGTGAGTTCGGCCAGTTCCTCATTCCTGATCGAAAGGCCGAAAAGCGATTTCAAGGCCAGTGCCGTGGCCATGTTTATGGCGGCGGAAATGCCCAGGCCCAGTCCCTGCGGAACGTTGCCGCTGATGGTGACATTGATGCCCTTGCCCTGGAAATCATAGAGCTTCGAAAAATAGTCGTAGACGGATTTGACGTGGTTGGCCCAGCGGTCTTCCCGCTTGTATTTCAGGGTGCCTGCCGAGGCGCGCTTGCGTTCGCCGAGATCGGAAGCGAAAAACCGCATGGAAGAGTCTTTGCGCGGGGAGATGGACACCTTCATCTCGCAGGAGATCGCGGCGGCAAGCACGATACCGTCGCCGCTGGCCGTATGTTCCCCCAGAAGTTTCAGCGTGGCTGGCGCCGCGGCAACGCATGCGGGTGGGACTTCATATTCGGCCAGGTGGACCGCGAAGATGTCTTTCATCAATCCTTCTTTTCGGCAACAATCCGCGGCAAGCGGTCAACAACACGCAACAGGAACATTTTACATTACTTATCTCATCGGTTCAACAAAAAAAACACCGCTGGCTTTCATCATTTTACGCAGTCTGCCCATCTGGGTCTCCGCTTCCCTCAGCTCGGTCTCATATCGCCTGCGCTCGACGATCTTGGCCTCGATGCCCTTGGCTTTCCAGGTGCCTTCCTTCCCCACGTATTCCGTGACCACCCTTCCCTCCCTGCGGAGGACGAGGTAGATGTACCTGGAGTTCCCTCTCGTCTTCACGACTATGGAACCTTTCGGCCGCTGGAGGCACTCTTCCCTGAGCCGCGAGACGAGGCGGTACATATGCGTGTATTCGCTCTTCAGCATCGTATCTATCGCGCCCATCGATAGCCCCTCGGATACTTTATATCATATTGAGGGAAAAGGAGGAAGGAGTTTTGGTATTCTTTGGGAAATGCGGACTCTTTATGGGAGAAATTCACAATGAGCGATGCGCGATTCGAACGCGCGACCTTCGGCTCCGGAGGCCGACGCTCTATCCAGCTGAGCTAATCGCCCTTGCAGATTCCGGCGACCGTCGATGGCCTCTCCGAAACGCAGTGCATAGTAGTACGCGATTCCCGTCCTCGTCAAGAAGCGCAGAAAAAGAAGCGCCGAATACTATCGCCTGCCCCCTAGACCGCGCATCTCTCCCCGGCCACAATCTGTCCATGGAAAAGATAATCCTCGCTTCCTCCTCGCCCAGGAGAAAGGAAATCCTCAAATCCCTTGCCGTTCCCTATGTTTCCATTCATCCCGACATAGACGAGAGCCTCTGCGATCATCTCGATCCATCCCTCAGGGTCGTAGCACTGGCGGAAGAGAAAGCCCTCGCCGGCAGCCTTCTCCTGAAGTCCGGAGAAAGCGGGGAAACCTGGCCGCGATTGCTCCTCGCGGCCGACACTCTCGTAGCCTTCCGCGTATCGGGAGGATGGAAGACCATAGGCAAGCCCGTGGACAGGAAGGAAGCCGAGGCCATGCTGGCCTACATGTCGGGCAAGACTCACAAGGTCTACACCGGGCTTTGCCTCCTGGACACCTTGAGCGGTAAACGCCTCACATGCCTCTCCTCTACCGCCGTACGTTTCGCGACGATGAGCCGGCTCGAGATAGAATCATATCTGGATACGGATGAATGGAAGGGAGCGGCAGGCGCCTACAGGGTTCAGGGCCGTGGATCCTTCTTCATCGATATGTTGAAAGGTTCCTGGTCCTGCGTGGTGGGCTTGCCAATCCGCGAACTTTATGGCATTCTGATTGACGCTGAATACGACTTCGGAGTCACCGGGCGCAGCTAGCTGTACTCGATATTTCCGGCCTCCGAGCGTACCAGCATAAGGTACGTAAGTGCCGGGGCTTTGCGGAGCGGAAGCGATGCGGGCCTAATCTTCCGCCCGGTGATGGCGACATCCCGGGACGAGAATCAGAGAAGGGGATCGGGTATTTACCTGATCACGGGAGGAACTCTTGGCGGTAGTAACCATGAAGAACCTGCTTGAATCCGGTGTGCATTTCGGCCACCAGGTCAAGCGCTGGGATCCCAGGATGAAGAAGTTCATCT
>CAZRYP010000271.1:1946-3795 GCA_964604295.1 uncultured Treponemataceae bacterium | reverse complement strand
CTATCCGAGGCCGGACGATGGTCCGGACAAAACAGCAGGCGAGGCGGCGTGGCGGACGACAAAGATTTGGAAGCCGGAATCGAAGCGATTCTGGGAAACGCGGGATTGCATCTCCTTGAATTTTCCCTCTCCAGGCAGAGGGGCGGAATCAAGGTGAAGGCGATCGTATATTCGCCTTCGGGTACGGGAACGGATGAATGCGCGAAGGCGCACAGACTCATCCTGCCCCAGATCCAGCTAGCCTACGATGCTCAAACCCCAGACATCGAAATTTCAAGCCCCGGCATAGACAGGATCATCAAGTCGGAGAAGGAATGGAAGGCGTTCACCGGCAGGACGATCAAGGTTCTCCTGCACGGCAGGGAAGAATGGACCGCAGGGAAGCTGACAGGATATTCCGAAGGTAAGATCGACTTTACCGGCCGGGAAGGCCCTGTCGTCATCGAAATCGCATCCATCGCGAAAGCGCGCTTGGATTCTTCGCACAAGGGAGAGTAAGCCAATGGCATCTGACATGGCGGAAGCCATTCGACAACTGATCAGCGAGAAGGGAATTTCCGAGGAACTCATAGTCAATACGCTGCAGGAAGCTCTCCTGGCGGCATACAAGAAGAAATTCGGAACGAGCGACAATGCCATCATCCGCTTCAGGGAAAATTACGAGGGCGTCGACATATATGCCAAGAAGGTAATCGTGGCCGAGGACGACTTGGAGGACGAGGTCCTTCAGATGACGCTCGACGAAGCCCACGAATACGCCGAGGATGCCGAGGTGGGAGACATCCTCGAACTGCCAGTCGATCCCCAGGAATTCGATCTTCAGTCGGTCATGGTGGCCAAGCAGACGACGAGGCAGAACTTCAGGGACATTTCGCGAGACACCCTCTATGCCGAATACAAATCGAAGCAGGGCGAGCTCATCATCGGCTACTACCAACGAGAACGCAACAATGTCATCTACGTCGATCTCGGCAAGGTGGAAGGCATTTTCCCGAAGAAATACCAGTCGCCGAGGGAAGCCTACCATGTCGGCGACCGCATCAAAGCCCTCATCTACGAAGTGGACAAGGGGAAGAACGGCCTGCAGATCATCCTTTCGAGGAGCCATGCGGAGTTCGTCACCAAGCTCCTGGAGCTGGAGATCCCCGAGATCTACGACAAGACGATCGAAATCTTCAAGATCGTGCGCGAACCCGGCTACAGGACCAAGGTTGCGGTCTTCTCCAAGAGGGACGATGTGGACCCCGTGGGAGCATGCGTCGGACCCAAGGGCATGAGAAGCCAGCTCATCAGCCAGGAGCTCGAGGGAGAGAAGATCGACTTCATCAAGTACGATGTCGACGCCCGCCAGTTCATCAAAAACGCGCTGTCTCCGGCTGAGGTGAAAACCGTCCATATCCTGGACGATGCCAAGCATACTGCCCTGGCCATAGTCCCGGACAAGGAACTGTCGATCGCCATCGGCAAGATGGGGCAGAACGTCAAGCTGGCCAATCGGCTCTGCGACTGGAACATCGATGTAAAGACCGAGGAACAGTATCTGCAGGACGGCAGGAACATAGAGCTGAAGCGCGCCGCGGACAGCCTGTTCGCCGATGCCGGGGAACCGGCGGAGATGGAAGGCGAAGAGGAATCTGTCCTCCTTTCCGATCTGCCCAACATGAAACCCGAATGGATATCGGCGCTCGAAGCGGCCGGGCTCCGCCTTGTCGAGGATTTTCTCGAGAAGGAAGACGACGAGCTTGCGAGATCTTCCGGCCTCCCGGCCGAGGAAATCGAATCGATCAAGGGCATCATCGAGGAAAATATCGAAATCGTGCAGGAAGAGTCGGAGGAAGCGGCGGCCTCC
>CAZRYP010000271.1:837-1936 GCA_964604295.1 uncultured Treponemataceae bacterium | reverse complement strand
CCGTCACTCCGGACATGAAGAGTTGCCCATCGTGCGGCGTGGAACTGAGCTTTGAATACAGCGACGACCAGGAAGCGTAAAAGGTAGGATATGACGGATAATACCGAGAACTCTCAGAAGAAAGTCCATCTCATCAAGCAGCCGAAACCCGTGCAGGGAGAAATCCCCGCGGTACAGGGAAGGCCGGAGGAAGAAACTCCCGCCGAGAAGAAAAAGGTTGTCGTGATGAAGAAAAAGGTCGTGCTGAAAAAAGTGCAGGCGAAAGTTGTCGCCCATCACGATCCCGAAGGCGGCGAACAGCCCGGCGAAAGCGTCCAGGTCAAGCATGCCCCTGAAGGCGCCCAGGCATCTGAGAAGTTGTCGACCCATGCTCACCAGGCGGCGGAACACGCGGCTAAGGCCGTTTCGCACCCGACTCCCGCGCAGGCGGAAGCCAAGACGGCCGAAGCCCCTCACGGGGTTGAAGCGGCATCCGCCAAGCCCGCGGGAGACGAGAATCCCTCCGCGGATCAGAAGCCGGCATCAGGTCCTGCTCCGGCATCGGCCCGAGCAGCCGATCTTCCTCCCCAGGCTGCCGTGCAAGTGCCGGCCCGCGAACCTCTGACAAGACCATCATCTCCCGCCAGACCGGCATCGACAGGCGACCAGCCTTCTCCCCAACCCGGATCCTCGCCCGGCGCGTACCGAAGCGGGTACCAGAGCAATCCCTCGAGACCCCATGGGACTGCGGGAACCGTAGGCGGGTATCCCGCCAACAGGACTCCCGGAGATACTTCCAGGGGAACAGGATATCAGGGACGCGGCTACCAGGGTTCAGGCGGTTATCAAGGATCCGGCGGATACCAGGGTTCAAGCGGTGGCCAGAGCGGCGGCTACCAGGGTTCAAGCGGTGGCCAGAGCGGCGGCTACCAGGGTTCCGGAGGCTATCAGGGCTCCGGCGGGTACAGGGGCAGTTCTCCCCAGCCCTACGATCCCAACAGACCACGGCCCCAGGGGCCAAGCGGCTACCAGGGATCCGGCGGATATCAGGGACAGGGCGGCGGTTACCAGGGTTCCGGAGGCTATCAGGGCTCCGGCGGGTACAGGGGCAGTTCTCCCC
>CAZRYP010000271.1:0-737 GCA_964604295.1 uncultured Treponemataceae bacterium | reverse complement strand
AGCCCTACGATCCCAACCGACCACGGCCCCAGGGGCCAAGCGGATACCAGGGGCAGGGCGGCGGTTACCAGGGCTCCGGCGGATACCAGGGACAGGGCGGCGGCTACCAAGGCTCCGGCGGCTATAGGGGAACATCTCCCCAGCCCTACGATCCCAACCGACCCAGACCCCAGGGTCCGGGCGGATATCAGGGACAGGGCGGATATCAGGGTCCAGGCGGTTACCAGGGACAGGGCGGATACCCGCGCGGCCCGAGACCCCAGGGACCCGGCGGTCCCGGTGCGCCCGGCGGATATCGTCCCGGCTACCCCTCGCAGGGAAGGCCTGCCGGCAGAGCCGGAAACATGTCCGGAGGTCCGAGGCCCGGCGGCTACGGAGCCAGGGGTCCGGCCAACGGCCCTTCGCCTCTCGAAACCAGCAAGACCGCCCAGCGCAAGCCCGCGCCCAGGCGCAAGCCTGGCTTCGTCAGGCGCGAGGATGTCGAACTCGAGAAGGAGCTCCAGCTCAAGAAGAAGGCTGAGGCCCGGGCCATCGCCATCCCCAAGTCCATCGATATAATGGAAAACATCTCCGTCAGCGACCTGGCGAAGAAGATGAACATAAAGCCGGGCGAACTCATCGGCAAGCTCATGGCCCTGGGCGTCATGGCGACGATCAACCAGAAGATCGATGCCGAAACGGCGACGATTCTCGCCAGCGAGTACAACTGCGAAGTCAAGATCGTCAGCCTCTACGAC
>CAZRYP010000270.1:0-3796 GCA_964604295.1 uncultured Treponemataceae bacterium | reverse complement strand
AGCGGCTTGTGCCCCTGATCCCCCATCGCCGCGGCACGGTCAACCGCCGCGGCACGGGCGACCGCCGCCGCCAGGCCTGCCGGAGGCGCCGTCCGGGGGACCGGGGCGGCGGCTCCCTGCGGTATGTAGAAGAAGGCGTTTCCGCCTTCCAGGGCGGCGCCGTCGGCGCGGCATGAGGAGAGGGGGCAGGAATAGCTTCCGTAGGGGGTTTCGGCGAGGATCCCCTCGCCTCGCTGCTTCACCCTCAGTATGGGAAAGAGAGCTCCGAGACCGAGGAATTCGACGCACCACGCGTCGGGAGGGTCCTCGTACATGGTCTGGGGGCTGCCCCTCGCAAGGATTCTTCCCGCCTTCATGAGAAACAGCTGGTCGCCCAGTTCCAGTGCTTCCTCGACATCGTGGGTCACGTGGAGCGCCGTGATGCCTTCCCGCGACAAAGTCGTCCTGAGGTAGGTGCGCAGTTCGCGCCTCAAGGGGGCGTCGAGGGATGAGAGGGGTTCGTCCATTAGGAGAATCTCGGGCTTGACCGCGACGGCGCGCGCGAAGGCCAACCTCTGTTTTTCCCCTCCCGACATGGAGAAGGGCCTTCGGTCGAGCAGGGAACCTATCTGCAGCTTGCCTGCTAGCTCGTCGATGCTCCTGGAGGCTTCGGCACCCGGCATTTTTCGCAGCTTGAGTCCGAATTCGATGTTTTCCCTTCCCGTCATGTGATCGAAGAGGGCAAGATCCTGGAATATGAAGCCGATGCCTCGCCTTTCGGGCTCCAGGTTACCGATTTCCCGGCCGTTTATCGAAATTCTCCCTTCCTCCTGCCGCTCGAGGCCGGCAACGCAGCGAAGCAGGGTCGTCTTGCCGCAGCCCGAAGGCCCGAGGATGACCCCTGTCTCGCCCTGGCCCAGGGCAAGGGATGCTTCCAGGCTGAAGGTTCCGCGCCGAAACCGGAGTCCCCTCACATCAAGATGGTTCATCGGACTTCTCCTTGAGGAAGAAAGCGGCGCTGGTGAAGAGAGCCAGCACGATCCCCACCGCGCAGGCTTCGCTGAAGCGGTAGGAGGAGGTGAGGCGGTAGAGGAGGAGAGGCAGGGTCTCGTATTTCCCGCCGCCGAGGAGGAGGGGAATGTTCACGTCCCCCATGGTGATGGAAAAGCTGAATGCCGCCGCGCTGGCCACCGAAGGGGCCATGATGGCCGCATCCACGCGGAGGAGGGCGTGAAGCGGCCCTGACCCGAGGGTGCGCGCCGCTTCGTTCTTGCTCCTGTCGAGGGCGGAAAAGGACGCGGCGAGAGAACGGGCGACAAAGGGCCAGGCCATGGCCGTCTGGCCGATTATGATGAGGATTTCACTCCCTCCGGAAAGGAGGCTGCTCCATCCCGCGGTGATCACGGCCGGCGAGAGGGCGAGGGGCAGGGTGCTTATCCAGGGGCCGAGGGAGATGCCCTTTCCGCCCTCTCTTCCGAGCTTGCGCCCAGGGGAGCCGTAATGGTTGGACGCGGCGATCGACGCGCCGAGGATGGTGGCGAGGAGGGCGGCCGTACCGCTCAGGGCGAGGCTGTTGACAGTCGCCTTGAGGAGGGGGGCTTGGCCTCCGCCAAGCAGTCGGCCGAAGTTTTCCAGGCCGAAGCGCGTCTGGCCCGCAAGGGATGCCCTCACCGTGAAGGCTTCGACGGCAAGCGAAAACAGGGGGCCGAGGAAGAACAGGAGGATGACGAGCTGGTACGAGACTATAGCCAGCCTGGAGCCCGGTCCGGGCCGCCTGCGCGGGGGAGCGCTGCCGAAGCCTTTCGCCAGCGAAGCGTTCCTGCGGTCGAAATGCGCGAAGGCTCCGACGGCGAGAAGGGCGACCAGAGTCTGGACGAGGTAGAGAGCCAGGGCTTTCGGCTTGTCGTTGGTGAAACGGATGGCCCTGTAGATGCCTACTTCCAGGGTGGATCCCGAAAGGCCGCCGAATACCAGGACTATCGTGAAGCTGAAGAAGCAGAAGAGAAAGACGAGGCTCGCGGATTGGAGGATCGAGGGGACCAGATAGGGGAGGGTACCCGTGGCGAAGGCGCGGAGTCTGCCTGCCCCGAGGGTTCGCGCGGCCTCCTCCCTGCTGCGGGGCATCCTGGTCCAGACCGAGCCCACGCTCTGGACGACAATGGGGAAATTGTAGAAGGCATGGACGAAGACGAGGCCCCAGAGGGAATACAGGAGCCCTCCGCCCCCCGCCTTGATGCCGAGGGAAGCCAGGGCCTGGGTGAACCATCCGCTCTTTCCGTAGTAGAGAATGAAGGAGAGGATGACGAGGATGGGGGGGAGGCAGAAGGGGATGGCGGCCAGGGCGAGGAAGAATCGCCTGCCGCGAAAATTGTATGTCGCGACGAAAAAGGCTCCCGGTAGGCCGACAGCCAGGGCGAGAAGCGTGCTCAGGGCAGCCTGGACGAGGCTGAACCTGAGCGCGGCGCGGGTGGAAGGGGAGAATATCGAGAGAAAGAGGCTTCCTGCGGGAGCGGCGCCTGCCCTCCCGCTTCCCGTCCAGCCGCCTCCCGCCCCGCCGGCGAAGGCCGAAAGGGCGAAGGAGACCAGAGGGGAGATGGTGAAGGCCACCGCGGCGAAGACGATTCCCTTCAGCAGGAGACCGCCGCTGTTCCTCTGCATCGGATTCCCGGTCATGGGAGGCGGGCGGAACGCACCGGACCCAGACTCAGCGCAGGGCCGAAGACAGCAGGGAAGCCGCGGTTTCGGGGTCGTTCACCGGATCGCCGATGCCCGTCTTCAGCGTCACGATGCCGGAAGGCACGACGGAGAAGGAGGGGGGGAGGGCGGTGGAGGAGTTGGCGGGATACATCCACTGCGTTTCCGGCAGCAAGGCCTGCGCTTCCACGGAAATGAGGAAGTCCAGGAACTTCTCGGCTTCCTTCCTGCGCCCGGAGGAGGCCAGGATGCCGGCCAGTTCGACCTGGGCCGAGTGTCCTTCGGCAAAGACGAGCGTCTTGTAGCGCTCGCTCTCCTCGTACGCCTTATGGTAGGCGGGGCTCGTGCTGTAGCTCAGGACGAGAGGGGCTTCGCCCTTGGTGAAGAGGCCATAGCCCGTGTCCCATCCCGGCGTCATGGCCAGCACCGACGGTCCAAGGCGTTTCCAGTAGTCCTGCCATCCCTCTCCATACACGGCCTGGGTCCATGCCAGGAAGCCCAGACCGGGCGTCGATGTCCGAGGATCCATGAGGATGATTTTTTTCGAGTACTCGGGTTTGGTCAGGTCCTCGAGGCTGGAAGGGGGATTCACTCCAGATTCGCTGTCCCATATGAAGGCGAAATGGCCGTAGTCATAGGGAATAAGCCTGCCCTTTTCGTCCAGGAGGAGGCTTGGGGCGAGCTCGGGGAGCCTGGAAAGCTTCGGCGTCGCGAAGAGTCCGGAGCCGAGGGCTTGGGCGGCCGAGTTGTTGTCCAGACCGATGACGACATCGGCCTGGGCCTTCTTGCCTTCGGACAATATCGAGGCAAGGAGGGCCCCGCCGTCCCCCTTGGATATGAAGTCCACTTTCGAGCCGGTTTTTTCCTCGTAGAGCTTGGCCAGACCCGATGCGGGACCCCACTCCGAGATGAAGGAGTCATAGGTCCAGACGGTCAGGTTCTTTGCGCTGGAAGCTTGGCAGGACAAGGACAGGGAAGACAGGACGACGACGAGAAGAGCCGCCGCAAGGGCCGAAAAAATGGAGAACTTCCGTGAAGCTCCCCTCGCAGAAAAACGAGATGTACTCATTTCTCCCTCCGCCGGTATTACCCGGATCAGGTTCATCGGGTCTTATCTCAGACA
>CAZRYP010000269.1:0-3826 GCA_964604295.1 uncultured Treponemataceae bacterium | reverse complement strand
ATCGACACGCTGTCCTCGCATTCTGACGCGATCACGGAACTGTACCTCGAAGGCAAGGCCATCCCGGCCGAGCTCATACGCGCCGAACTCAGGAAAGCCTGCATCGCCAGGGCTCTCGTGCCGGTGCTCTGCGGCGCGTCGCGGCGGGACATCGGAGTCCAGCCCCTCCTCGATGCGGTGGTGGATTTCCTGCCCGCTCCCGACGAAGTCGAGCCGGCGAAAGCCTTCCATTCGAAGAAGGAAGAGGAAATCGAAGTACCCTGCAAGCCTTCCGGATACCCCCTGGGCCTCGTGTTCAAGGTTCAGTGGGACAGGGAAGCCGGTCCCCTCTGCTACGTGCGCATGTACTCGGGCAGCATCCACAACGCGAGCGTCGTCTACAATGTCTCGAAGAAGAAGCGGGAGCGCATCACGAGGCTCCTGCGCATGCACGCCAACAAGAGCGAACCCCTCGAAACTGCCGAAGCGGGCGACATCGCCGTCATCGTGGGTCTCAAGTCCGCGCAGACAGGGGACACGATAGGCACGGAAGGCTGGCCCGTCCTTCTCGAGAGGATGCACTTCCCCGAGCCGGTCATATCCGTTTCCATCGAACCCAAGACTCTCTCGGACAGGGAAAAGCTCAAGGAAACCCTCGACATACTCTCCCGGGAGGATCCCACCTTCTTCACGCGCGACAACGAGGAAACCGGTCAGCTCGTGATATCCGGGATGGGGGAACTCCATATCGACGTCCTCGTCACGAGGATGATCCGCGATTTCAAGGTTCAGGCCAAAGTCGGGAATCCTCAGGTGACATACCGCGAATCCATCACCAAGGAAGTACGGCATACCGAGGAATTCCACAGAGTGTTCGCCGGCAAGGAGAACCATGCCGTCCTCACCCTCGTGGCCACTCCCCTGCCCCGAGGAACCGGCAATGTCTACAAGAAAGCCGTCAGGGCTCCGACGGTGCCGGAGGAGATATTCGACGCCGTCGAACGAGGCATAAACTCGGCTTTCGGATCGGGCATACAGTTCGGCTATCCAGCCGTCGATATCGGGATAAGCCTCGTCGACATCAAGTACGACGAGCTCAACTCGAGCACTTTCGCTTTCGAGGCATGCGCCAACATGGCCTACGACTCGGCCTGCAGGGCGGCCGGCCCCGTCCTTCTCGAGCCGATCATGAAGGTCGACATCCTCACGCCCAAGGATTTCGTCGGGGAAGTGATGAGCCTGGTATCCCAGCGCGGCGGTCTCATCCACGGTTCGGATTCCAAGGCGGCGTCGGAGGTGGTGCATGCCGAAGCCCCCTTATCGACGATGTTCGGCTTCACGACCAGCCTCCGTTCCGTGAGCCAGGGCAGGGCCTCGTTCTCGATGGAATTCAGCCATTTCCAGCCCAAATCCTCCAAGTCCACCCAATAGCCTGAAGCGGCCGGCATGATGTCGCGCGCTCCCCTATTGGCATCAGGGAGGTGGCGCGATGCATGGGCTCGGGCTGGCTTTCGCTCTCGCGTCGGCGCTCCAGCTGACGACCCCGCTCAGCTACGAAAGCCTCGCCTTCTCCGTCGTTCCTCGGCAGTCCGGGGCGCATAGTTGCGGCTTCGCCGTGATCGCGGGGCTCGCGAAGCTGGCAGGCGCCGCCCCCGATGCCGCGGCAATCGAGAAGGCTCTCATCGAGAGCCAGGGGAAGCTCGGAACGGGGAGCGTTCAGCAAGCCTTGAGCATGGGGGACATGATCGCGATCCTCTCCGGCCTCGGCATTCCATCGATTCCCGTCAGGCTTGAGATAGATTCCCTCTCCGCCGCGCTGCGCGGCTTCTCGCCTCTCGTTCTGCACCTCGACAAGCCTACCCCTCATTTCGTGCTGGGCCTGGGGGCGGAAAGGGGCCTGGCCGTGGTGGCCGATCCGGCGAGGGGTCTTGTCGCCATGAGGGACAGGGAACTGGCCTCCAGGGCTTCGGGCTACGCCCTTCTGCCCAGTCTCGAACTCCGGCCGGAACCAGGCTCAGGGAAAGCCTTCGACGGCATGGCCTCCGTCGCCGTGGAACGCCGCCTCGGCCTAGAATCCCTGGCATGGCGGTCGGGCGGGGCTTCCATGAAAGGGAAGGACGAACCTTCACGCCTCCATGCGGAACTCGGCGTCAGAGTAGGTTCCGGAGAGGAATCCGCCGACGGAAGCCCCGTATCGCCCGGCATTTTTCTCAGGGGCTTCTGGACTCCATCGGGGAATCTCAGCATCCTGGCCGAGGCGGAATGCCGGCTATTCCCTGTCATGGGGAGTCCGGGGAAGTTTCTGTTCTCTTCGGGGCTGGAATGGCACCGGAGCGACAGGCCGGAAGACAGGAGTTCGGGCTTCGCCATAATGGCCGCGCTGGAAAGGAAATCCGGCGAGGCTTGGTCCATCGGACCCAGACTCGTCGTGCGCCATTCGGTCATCGCCGATCCTTTCCTCCTGACGGGGAGCCTGGGCGCGGGAATGGAGTTCCGGCTCGGCCCCGGGCAAAAGGGCGAGGTCCGCGAAGCGCTCACCCGCTACAGAGTCAGTCCCTCCCTCTCCGTGCTGGGTGCCCTTTCCCCCGACCTCGCCTGCAGGGCGGCCCTGGACCAGTCCTTCGGCCTGAGCGCCCGGAAAGCCGCGGGTCTGGCTTGGGATGCGTGGCTGGAATTGGGCATGTACATGCCCGCGGGCCTGACCCTGCTCTACGCCGGCGCGAGAACGAGACTGGACGGGAGTCGGGACGGTTCAGGGGAGGTGCTAGTGTCCATCACGCTATGAGGACGGGAAGGAGGGGAAGGGAGTTCAGAAACAGGAAAGGATGTAGGCGCCCAGGAGGGTTTCGATCCTGTAGAGGTCATCCTTGTCCGCGATCTCCGCGCCCGAACGCATCTGCTTCTCCAGTTCCCCAACGTACCAGAAGAAGAGGCCGAACTTGGGGTCGATGCGGAAGGCGTACTCGAGGAAGTCCGGAGCCCTTCCCGCCGAGCCGAAGAGCAGGGAGGGTATGGCCCGGGCGATGCTGACGAAGCGTCTGAAGGCCGATCCCATCCTGCCCGCGCGGTAATCCTCGACGAAGACCTTGAGGTCGTCGAACAGAATTTCCTTGGGCTTCTCGTCGGGTTCGTTGACCCAGGTCTTGTGGACGAGGAGTTCGACGTTTTCGCGGAAGACGCGAAGAAGATGGAAGGTGCGGATCAGTTTCTGGTCTTCGGTGCAGTGGATATAGAAGGCAAACTCGCCCGGATTGCCTATGACATCGGCCAGGCGGATCGCGTAGGACTCTCGCATCGAAGTCTTTTCGCTGACGAGCGCGTGGAACAGTTCCAGTGTCCTTTTCTCGGAATCGGTGAGATAGGTATCCAACATGGATGTTTCAGCGTGATCCATAGCTGTACGATGTCGAAAAGCGCCCCTTTTGGTCAAGGGGGTTGAAAATGAGTTCCCCGGGATCAAGCCCTCCTGCGGAATGCCCGGCGAGTTCTTCGGCCGGCCATAGCCGCAGTATTGCACGGGCGAGGGAAATGCCTGATACTTTCCCCCATGAATAACGATATCAGGATCAGCTGCGACCTCCACGTCGGCACGGGCTTCGTCCCTCCCCACTATCTCAGCCCGGGGGAAGACGAATTCCGGATCCGCAACGAGCAGTTCCTGGCCGCCGGCAAGGATCCCTCAAGCTACCGGAAACTCAAGCCCTTCGAACTGGAAACTCTGATCAGGCAGGGCAATACCTGCAGCGACTGGTCCCAGGTCCTGGTCGCCGATCCCTTCACTCCCGAACTCGTCCATGGCACATTCTTCTCGGGATTCGTGAGGATAGGACGCCTGGAAAGGGTTTCC
>CAZRYP010000268.1:0-3836 GCA_964604295.1 uncultured Treponemataceae bacterium | reverse complement strand
GATGCCGGCCTGCAGTCCGAAGAAGTTCTGCGGCCAGGCGGTCTGGTAGAGCCCGAGGTCGGAAAGGCCCTTGCCCACCTGTACGTTCAGGAGGGGGATATCCAGGGAGAGAGCCGAGCCCCTGAAGGCGAAGTCCTGGACCGTCTCCTTCTGGAAGCTGATCTTCTGGTCGCCGAAGGTATAGGTCAGCGCGGGATCGAGGATGGAAAGCCGGGCATAGAACTGGTTGTCGTTGTAGAACTTTCTCGCCTCTTCGCCCGAATAGTCGAACTCGTCGGCGAAATTCCATGGATGCCACAGGTTCATGACATTCTGGAAATCGGCGACGAGAGTGTTCGGGTAGGCGGCCGCCAGATCGAACACCGAGATGTTGTCGGCCAGTTCGAGGCCGAGGTCGAGGGCGAGGGGGCCGGCCTTCAGCCTGGTTTCCCCGCCGATGGAGAAGTCGAGGGTGACATCGTGCTGCAGGTCGGCGAGAACCTCGCCCGGAACGGTCGTATTGGCCGTCTTGCCCATCTCCAGGGTGTACTCGGCATCGAGGCTCGCGGAGGCGTCCGCCGTCGCGGAGAAGAAGGGTTCCCTCACCTTGCCTACCTGGAAGACAAACTGCTCCCTGTGCTTGTTGTTGAAATTGTCCACCAGGGTGATGTCGACCGTGGCCTTCGTGTCCTTGTTCCTGGGAGGGGTTACCAGGAAAGCCAGCATGTCCTTGTAGATGGCCCCGTCCTCCAGGGGCGTTTCATTGTAGGCGATCTCGAAATCGGCGATGCCGCTCTCGTCGACGATCTGGAATACGACCAGCTGCTCCTTCCCCTTCGCCAGAAGGCTGGTCTCGGGGGACATCAGCTTGAGCGAAGGGGGAGTGGTATCGGGCAAGAGTCTTGCCTTGGCAAAGCCCGTCGCCGGGCTCCGGAAGAATTTCCCCTTGGTCGTCTGCACCTGGGTGTAGTACACGAGTTCTTCCCCCCGCAGGTAGCTCGAGGGGACCACAGTGCTCCATACCCCGTTCGTCTGGGTGAATTCCGCATAGAGAGGTTCGCCGTTCCCGTCCTTCAGGAAATAGAAACGCGCCTGGGCGGCGGCGGTCCCCTCCTCCATCATAAGGATCACTTCGAGATCCTTATAGGCGGGGACTTCGTTGGGAACCGACACGTCGAAAGCGAAAAGACCCGTCGTCGCCACGCAGAGCGCAAGCAGAGCCAAGCTGTATTTCTTCATCATGATCCCTCCATTAGGCTCCGTTTAACGGATCTCCATCTGCTTGATCCTGTCCCGTAACTGCAGGATCTCACGCCTGACCCGCGACAGGTCCTGCGGGGTCTGCTGACCCTGCCTATATGTCTGCCAGAGGCTCTCGGTCCTTCGCACCGCGAGGGCCACCTGCATGAGCAGGGAAGTCACTCGCGTTCTCTGGGGCGGAGACAACTGCGCACTATCCAACCGGTCCTCCAGGGTCTGCCGCAGTTCGGCGAAATAGACCATGACATCCACGATATCGGCCGGCATGCCATTGCCCGCCGGGGGAGGCGTTCCGCCCCTTCCGCCCGGACGCTGGATGAGATTGCCCGGACCGAAGGCGGGGGGAGGTCCTCCCGCCCCGCCCTGATCGCCGCCCTGGCCTTCATCGTCGCCGCCCTGGCCGCCCGCATCGCCCGCCGCGACATTGACCTGTATCCTCTTCAGCACGGAGATCACCGCGCCGTTCGCCCCTTTCGCCGCGACGGTCAAGACATGCTCGCCCGCGGAAAGTTCGGCCAGATCGCCCAGGGCCAGACTGGCTCCATTCCCGACCACTCCATCGATATGGGAGGTCCAGGTGATGGCTCCGCCTGTCAGGGCCGATCCGTCCCGGTCGCGCGCCAGCGCCTCCATACGTACGTCGGCTCCCCTCTGCAGTATGAGCGGATCCGAGGCTGGTTCCACGGCCAGTTCCATGGGTCCGTAGACCTTGAGCGGGAAGGTGGCCGTCGAAACGACCCTGGATCCCGAGAGCGCATCCACCATGATGGAGCGATTTCCCGGTGTCAGACCGGCCGCGGCTAGATCCAGAGTCAGGCCCGATCCGACGGGGGTCGCCGAGAGGTCTGTGCGCCACCTCGTGGCGTCGATGCCTTCCAGCCCCACGACGACGGCCTCCACCCTGCCCGCGCCTCCCGTTTCGAGGTCGATCGCGGTGGGGGGATTGTCGATGAATATGCCGCTGCGTTTCTGATACACATTCAGCGTGAATGGTATGACCCTGACTGTTCCGTTTTCGCTGACCGCGATTCCCAGCTCATAGACTCCTTCGGCCTGAAGCAGGGCGGCGGGAACCAGGGATCCGTAGAGGCCTGTCCCCTGGAGCTGAGCCCACTCGCTCGGCACATCCGTGTCGTTGACTTTCATCGAGAAGAGAGGTGATGTGAATCCGGTCAGGGCCACGTTGACGGGCACAGGTTCCCCGACCCAGTAGAGTTGTCCGGCAAGGGGTGCCTTCAATTCCGCGACGGCGTTTCTTGCCAACTCGATCGGGTAGTCCCTCCTGAATACTTCGCGGGCGGCCGCGTTCGCCAGACCGGCATCGACCACGCTCGCCGTGAGCACGGCCGCGGCTTCCGCGAATGGAGCCAGTTCGCCGTAGGCAAAGCTGGCTTCGCCTCCCGATTTTGTGAGGGTCCTGTCCCCCTGCCTCAGAGTCCATGCCGCCTGGGGCGCGATTCCGCCCTCGAAGCTCAGGATGCCTCTGAGGGGGCCGGCCCCTTCGGCGATCAGGTAGGTAGCCAGGCCGTTGTTGACTGTCGCCTGGAAATTGGCCGCCGGCCTGTAGAATAGTATGGAAACCGTGGAAGACGCTTCCGCTCCATATTGGTCCACCGCGGTTCCGACGATCTTCCACTCGCCGGGAGAAGCGTCGCGGAGCACGAAGGGATTGCCCGCGCCGATGGGGGTTCCATCCTGTTTCTTCCATGTGATCGTGCCCGCATAGGGTTGATCGTCCTCGACCCTGGCCGAGAGTACGACAGGGTTGCCGAGGATATACTGGCCGCCTTCGATCAGATTGGTGATCGTGACGGCGGGGCGGCCGTTGACCGTGAAGTTGAGCTCGGCCCTGTCGGCCGAACCGTTCTGCACGTACTGGGCCGTGAGCGTATATTGGCCGGGCGCGTCGGGAGCCCTGAGGGAGGCGATCGCCTCGATAGTCCTGCCGTTCAAGGCCCACGTGAGGGTTCCCGTCGAGGCCGCGGCCGGCAAGCCCAGGATGCCGGGGGTCAGAGGATCACCCGCGTTCACCACCGACCCGTGAGGCCAGTAGATGCCCAGCTGGAGAGGTTCCCTCTCGACCCGGATATTGAGCTTCTGAGTACCGCGGTCCCTGCCGGTGCCGTCCACGAACCTGGCGCTTATCGCCAGATCGCCGAGGGCATTCGGCCTGAACACCGCCGAAGAGCCGGTGAACTGATCGGGCTGGACAGTCGTGTCATCGAGATATTGCACCGTCCAGTTGAAGGTTCCCGTTCCGGAGACATCGCCGCCGGACGCAGCCAGGGAGGCCATGAGCTGCAGGTCATATTCCTTGAAATAGGTCTTGCCGGCTATCGGCGACTGTATCGCAATCGCCAGCTGGCTGGATTCCACGACAACTTCCACTTGCTGCGTGACCGAACTGCCGTTGGCGTCCGTCGTCTTCGCCGAAAGCGTATGCCGGCCTATGTCGTTCTGGCCCAGGAGCCTGGGAGCGCCGGCTGCCAGCTTCACGCCATCGAGGAAAATCTCCACGGCCGGGGGAGCGTTCTGGTCCTCGGCATCGAAGGCAGAGGCTGTCCACGCGAGGTTTTCCCCTGTGTACTGGATCCTCG
>CAZRYP010000267.1:0-3847 GCA_964604295.1 uncultured Treponemataceae bacterium | reverse complement strand
CCGTCGTCGAAGGGTTGGCCGGCTGCCCGTGGGTATAGAGCACGGTCAATTCCCCCTCGCCTTTCCTGCAGCGTTCCAGAAGTCGCCCGCAGGTATGGATCAAGGCATGGAGGAAACCTCTCATCTCCCTTTTGAGGGCGAGGCGGAACACCGTGGTATCCATATCGTTGCGGCTGCGCGCCGTATGCAGCCATGCGGCGTTTTCCTCTCCCGCTATGTCGCCCAACTTCCTCTCGAACAGGAAATATAGATCCTCGACTCCCTCGGGGATGCGGGCTGGCGCCACGAAATCGGCTTCGACTTTCTCTATGCCCTCTTTCAGGGCCCTGGCCGTCCCGGCGGTCAGGATTCCCCTTTCGGCCAGCATGCAGAGGTGCGCGCGGTGCACCCTGAGCGAGTCTTTTTCGAAGAGCTTCTTCCAGTTGCCGAACGCCGGGTCGAGGACCCGGTCTACATAGACTTTCGAGAAGGCTCCGCCGCTCATCGCCCTCTCCCTTCGAATCCGAGAAGACCGGCCGCGTTCCTGAAGAGCACTTGGTCGCGTTCATCCTCGGAATAGCCGATGTCGGCCATGGCCCTCACCTGCACATCCAGGTAAGCCTGCGCGAAGCCCCTGGGGAACCACGATGAGTCGGTCCCGAAAAGGATGCGCGAAGCCCCGATCGTCTCGCGGTATTTCCTGAACAGGCTTTCGAGGGTCACTTCATAGGGCATCCAGCGCATCCACTGGTTGGAACCCGAAGTATCGATATACACGTTCGGGCAGGCCCAGCAGAGGTTGAGCGTCTCAAAGACATAACCGCAGCCGAAATGGGGCACGATGATCGACAGGTCGGGGAAGCGCTTAGCCGCGTCATGGATGGCCAGGGGATTGATGTTGGTCTGGGATGCGATTCCGCCCGCTCCACCCATTATGCCGAAATGGAAGAGCACGGGAATGCCGAGCGACTGCGCGCATTCCCACAGCGGATCGAAGGAAGGATCCGAGAGGGGCCTTCCCACTTTGGGCGCGAGGATCTTGTATCCCTTGAGCCCCCCTTCCCTGACTGCCTTCTCCAGCCTGGCGGGCGCGTCGGGCAGTTCGGGATCATGGTGGGCATAGGCGATGAATCGGTCGGGATGCCTGGAAGCCAGTCCGGAGGCGAAGCTGTTGCTTCCCGCCGTCACGAAGACCACGGCCTTCAGGTATTCGTGGCTGTCCACCTCCTCGGCCCAGAGCCTCTCGCCTTCCTCGAGGCTCACCGTCGCGGCGGGGGGGAAGCGCCATGCGGCTTCCCATCTGGCCTTCTCCCCCTCGAGCCATTCGGCGGGTTTGCCACGGACGGCCACGGACGCGTTGCCGCCATGAGCTCCGACCGCGGCCGTGGGGGAGCGCCCCGAGGTGTAGCCCGTGCCCGCCGCCGAAGCGCCGCGTTCCTTGCCGTCGTCTATTATCCTGTCTTCGGGAAAATGGATATGGGAATCTATCACACGCATGGGTCACCGTCCTTGTTCGGAAAAACGGGAGCCGGGACGCCTGCCCTATGCCGGCGAGCGACTTGCCCGCGCCCGCGTCCTAGCCCTTGAGGCCGGTCATCGCGATGCCTTTCACTATCTGTTTCTGGAAAATGAGGAAAATAACGACGAGAGGAAGCATGGCGACAGTGGCGCCCGTCATGATGTAGTGCCAGTCGCTGCCGGCTTCGCCCGAAAAATTGGCGAGCCCCACCGGCAACGTGAACATCCTGGGCTTGGAAGCAGCGATGAGCGGCCACAGGAAGGAATTCCAGTTGCCGATGAAATTGAATATGGCCAGCGTGGCGAGCGCGGGACTCACGAGGGGCATGACGACGGTGAGGAAAATCCTGAGCTCGCCCTGGCCGTCGACGCGCGCCGCGTCTATCAGGTCGTCGGGAATGGTCGACATGAACTGCCTCATGAGATAGACGCCGAAAGCGCTTATCATGCCTGGGAACATGATCGCCCAATAGGTGTTGCCCCATTTCATCGCGCGTATCATCGCGTACCAGGGTATCACCAGCATTTCAGTGGGAATCATGAGCGTGCTGATTATCAGGAGGAAAATCGCCTTCTTGCCGGGGAAGCGGAATTTCGAGAGCGTATAGCCCAGAAGGGAATCGAAGAAGAGAACGGAAATGGTCGTGCATACCGCCACTATGGCCGAGTTGAGGAACCATTGCGGAAACTTCGAGCTCTCGGAAAAGAATATGTATCGGTAATTCTCCAGCGTGGGGGCCGTGGGGAATAATTTCATCTTGAAGATCTGGGTGGCGTCCTTGAAGCTCGACATGAGCATCCACAGGAAGGGGAAAATCATGACGACGGCGAAGGCGACCAGGACGAAATAGGCGAAGGCCATGCCGGCGTTGCGCCGAAGGAAGATCCGGTTTTTCATCGCGGCATCCTAGTAATTGACCTTGCGGTCAAGGAATTTCATCTGTACGAGGGTGACCGCCATGATGATCGCAAAGAGTATGATGCTCGCGCTGCCCGCCTGGGCCATCTCGAAATTGGTGAAAGCTTTCTGGTAGATGTAGAGGGCGGCGGATTTGGTCGAATCCAGAGGTCCGCCCATGGCCTGCATGGACATGTTGTAGACCTGCGTGAAAATTCGCAGGAACTGGATGCCTTCCATGACGACGAGGAAAAAGGTTATGGGCGCGAGCAGGGGTATCGTGACCTTGAGAAGGACCTGGTATCCCTTGGCTCCATCTATCCTCGCCGCCTCGTTCAACTCCTTGGGAATGGTCTGGAGGCCCGCCAGGAAGATCGTGGAGCAATAGCCCATCTCGACCCACACGTTGACGCCCAAAATAGACGGCAAGGCCTGGGATGTGCTGTTGAGGAATTCTCCCGCGGGGATTCCCGTGGCCACCAGAATCGCGTTGATGACTCCCAGGGGAGGCGGTTGGTACATCCATCGCCACACCCAGCTGACCGCCACGACCGGCGTGATATAGGGAAGCACGTAGATGAGCCGGAACGCACCCTTGCCCCGGGGAATCGCGTCCAGAAGAAGGGCGACGCAGAGGCTCAGGGCGATCACGATGGGAGCCCCGAAAACCGCATATCGCAGCGTGTTGCCCAGCGCTTTCCGGAACACCGGATCTCCCAGCACCGTCCTGTAGTTCACGATGCCGATGAACGTGGTCACCTTGCGCAGCAGTCCCCAATTCGTGAAGCTCATGCCCATCATGTAGAGCATGGGGCCGAACCGCACGCATACGAAAAAGACCAAGGGCAGGGCGAGGAAGGAGTATGCCGTGATGGATCTGCGCGCGGCCAATGTCATCTGGAAAGCCCCTTTGGAAAATGATCAGGCTGAGGTCGGGAAAAACGGCGTCCCCATGTTTTTCCGGGGACGCTTGAATGCCATTTATTTTCAGAAATCGTCGATAAGCTTCTGCTCCTTGAGAGGATCGACCTTTTTGAGGATCACTTCATCCACGGCGTCGACTATCACGTTCCGTTGGCCGGCCTCATCGATGAAGAGGCTCGCCTTGGCCGAAGCCAATCCCTTCAGGAAGGGGAGGATCACGGGGTCGTTCTTGTACTTCTCGGAGAGGGAGGGCGTGGCCGGCAGTTCGCCGACGCGCTGGAGCCAGAGCTCCTGGACTTCGGCCGAGGTGAGGTACTTGAGGAACTTGACGGAAGCCTCGAGCTGCTTGCCCTTCACGCCGTCCACGATGCCGTGGGTCCAATAGGAAGAGTAGTTGGATTTGATGCCCTTATTGCTCGGCAGTTCGGCGACGCCCCACTCGAGATCCTTGACGGCGTTGAGGGTGGCGATGCGGAAGGACCCGTCGATATTCATCGCGGCCTTTCCCGCCTTGAATGCCGTCACGTC
>CAZRYP010000266.1:0-3859 GCA_964604295.1 uncultured Treponemataceae bacterium | reverse complement strand
ATCGTGCCCAGGAAAAAGGACTATCGCGGCAGGCGTCCAGAACTATTACGTTTAGATTATTCCTTGCTTGAAGAAGATTGTCCATCACAGTTTGGGCAGCGAGGGCTCGTACCTTAAGGTAGCTTTCCCCGGGAATATTGGCATCTGAAGGAATCAGGTAGTTAACCCCTCCAGACTGGACACCGTGCCCAGCATAGTAGAAGAAGCCAACGGAATCGGCACGTGTAGAGAGGTTTGAGGACAGCCTTAAGACGGCTTCATCCATCTTAATGAGATCAGCATCCATGAGGAGGGTGACCTCGAATCCTATGCTTTTAAGCGCTAAGGCTATATCAGTGGCGTCATTGTGGGGATTTTTCAACTTTCCGAGATCAGCGTAATCAGCATTGCCTATGACAAGGGCATAACGCCCAACCTGTCCGATCTGCTGAGCTGTTACACCGCCGGTAGAAAAAGCGCAGACTGAGAAAAAAATCACAATGAATGAAACAAGGTTGAATCTTCGCATCTTATCACTCCTTTTTTAGTTGAGTAATTTACAAGTGCTACCAGCCTCGCCATATTGGGATTCCATAATCGATGACCCTCAAAAGGCAGATTCCAGTCCTCAATCCCAGCATCAACACAGGTCTGTGATTCGCCGCAATCAATTTACTCGGGCTCCATCAACACAGCTCAGGGACAGCATTCACTGCTATTGCCTAAGACCATGCGACGAATGTTGCCGCCTTGACTGTCAGCCCGAATGACAAAGTAGAGCTAGAGTTGCATGTCCTTTATGGAAGTAATATTCAGGGTCAGCCTTTCGCCATCGTGATATATAGCGTTCAGACCCCGATCAGAGGAGATTCTTTGTGTAGACATGTACCCTCCGGATTATCGGGAACCTAAATAATGGTACACCCCATTACGGTAAAAGTGAAGAAAAAATCACACTCCAAGCAATAGAGAACACTACTCAGTCTAAATTTTTTCCTCTCGCAAATCTTCTACATATTCGAAGTGCAAGCAAATTTACACATTTGAATCTGTAGCCTGCGTTCATCCAAATAGTACTTTCAGCAATACTGTAAGCAATATTTTCAGAAAGAGCGCATGTTGTGAGCGTGTTGTGGAAGGCCGAATACGAGACAGGCGTAAGGAAGTCATTTTAGGGAAAGAATTAGTGATACGTTATGTGAATCTATGTAATTCTATACTTTATATGTATTTAGGTTCGATTCCCCTCACCTCCACGAACATAAAGGCCGTCAGGAATGACGGCCTTTTTTATTTTGCGGCAATTACCGACGACAGGAATGGTTCCTACAGGCTTGAGAACGCGGGAATCATCGGGCGGGAAGCCCAACTGGGGAGTATCGAAGAAAAACTTATTGGAGAGAAGATATCTATTCCGGAATCATCTCAAAGTATTGAAACGGGGAGGGACCCCAGATATAGAGAAGGCTAGGCCACCAGAGTATTATGCCAAATACTAGGTTAATCACTTTCAACTCTTTTTTAATGACAACTTGGTTGGATTTATAACCAGCTTTTGTAAGTACGACAGTAGGATCATTCCAAAAGGCATTGCCTAAGGTAGCCTGAGTGGGCGTATGGCCAACATCTTCTCCATCGACAGCAACCCTCACATTATCTACATTCGTTTTAAACATCGCGCTTGTGTTGGAAACGCATCCAGACAGGAAGAATGTCAGGAATAGAACAAGCAGGCTAAAACCGATAACCCTGTATCTCATAAGGGCTCCTTATCAAATCATCTATGCTCTATTTAAAAACTAGACAAGGTTCTCCGATGAGTCAAGGCGAATATATCATTATATTATTTATATTTATGGTCACTCCTTCCTCGTCTCGACACACAATGGCCGCCTCTTGCTGGGCGGCTTTTTTATTTGGGATGACGCGGAATCGCGATCAGCAAATTCACCGGCCGCGTTCCATCTTTTCTCGCCAGGCGCCGTATCCACTGGGTAGGATCCTTGGGTTAGCCCTTATCCGAGGAAGAGCCCTGCCAGCGTTTTCCGATACCGGCGCGGACGTGCTGCCGCGACAGGTCACGCTGCCGCGACAGGAGACGCTGCCGGGACAAGGCACGTTCAGCAGCAGGCTCCGCCCTTACCGGCACAGCAACCCGCTTCGCCGCCGCAGTCGGGGGCTGTGCCTCGGAGTTTACCGATGATGATCGCCCCCGCGCAGCCGACGCCCGCATTGACCGAAATGGCACCCGCGGGGCAGTTGCGGGCGCAGGCGCCGCATTCCATGCAGGTCTCGCGCCTGCTTATGATGGCTTTCCCTGATTCCACGCGGAATACCGCATGAGGGCAGACATCCACGCATGCGCCGCAACCGATGCAGGCGGCATCATTCAGCGCGAGTGTCTCGCCGTTCTTGATGTAGGTAAGGGTCATCGCGCTTCTCCTATGCGCCGAAGATTCTCGCGGCGCCGCCCGCCGCGAGTCCCGCGATCAGCGACAATACCATCGGCCAGAAGCCCTTCTCCACTTCCAGGAGGGCGCCGGGCTGACATGTGAAGGTCGACGCTCCGGTAAAGTTCATGCCGAGGAAGGCGACCACTGGGGCGGCCACCAGCATACCGCTTGCCGCCGTCATGACAGGCATGCGGAACAGGACGGCGCATGAGGCCGCCCATGCCGCGCCCAGCACGGCGCCCTTGACGGAGAAAGCCCGCGTCGGAAGCCAGGGGAGAAGGGCGGGAAAAGCCAAGGTCCCGACGGGGATGGCGCCGAGAAGCAGGATCGCGGCGGGAACCGCGCGCGCCAGCCAACCTTCCGCGGGCAATCCAAAGACAGCCGCCAGCGCGAGCGCCCCGATGGCTATCGGCCAGGCATGGGTGATTTCCACGGGAGCTACCGACATGCGCTCGCGCAGGTTGAAGGTGACCTCACGCATCGCTTCGTCCTTTTTACGGCCGGCCGAAAGCCAGGCCGGGATATCCGAGGCGCGCACTGGCCCCCACTCGACATGGAATCCCGACAGCCTCGCCACGTCGGGCGCCGAGACGCCTGGCGCGCCGAGCTGGGGAAGGACTAGCCTGCGATGCGAGACGATGGCGGAAAGCCTTGCCTTGGCGATTCTCGATACAAGTTCGGCCGTTCCGAACGTTCCCTTGCCGGCGGCGCACCAGACATTGATGCCCTTGGTATCCAGCGCCAGGATCCAGCCGTCCAGCTTCGCGAGACGGGAGCGGAGCGCGTCGAAACTCATTTTATAGTTCGCGGTGACAAAGACCGGCGATTCCGGAGACGGGCTTCCGACCGCGTATAAACCGGGCAGGACACTGTAGCGCATCCGGCCGATGCCCCATCGCGCCTTGAGTCCGCCCAGCCTGTCGGCCGTATTCAGCGTGGTCGAAACGGCCGGGATAGTCCTTCCGCCGAATACCAGGAAACGGAGCACCCAAGGCTTCCGGAGCTCATCCAGGGCGATGAACCCGGCCTGGGCTTCGCTCTTCTTGTCGCGCTTCAGCAATAGGTTCACTTATCGTCCGCCCCGGATTCCGAACAGCAGGCGCCCGCGCCGCCCGGCAGCCTCCTGCCGCTCATGGCATCGATGAACAAGGGCAGGACTTCAAGAAGGGGGTCGGCCTTGCCCGCGGGAAGCGCGGCAAGAAGGCTCCCGTAATAGCGGTCGCAGTTATCGTTGATGAAGCGCGCCTTCTCCCGTCCGAGTGAGGTCAGGCAGACGAGCTGACGTCTCCTGTTAGCCGGATCCTCCCTTCGCGCGAGCAAGCCTGCCTTGACGAGACCATCCACTGTTCGGGAAAGGGTTGAGGCGTCGAGTTCGAGCGAAGCGGCAAGGTCGCCGACACTTGCCTCGCTCGCCCCCTCGACTTCGA
>CAZRYP010000265.1:0-3880 GCA_964604295.1 uncultured Treponemataceae bacterium | reverse complement strand
GCTGACGTTGGCCACGGAGAGATAGACGTGCCAGTCATTCCTGATGTTCGTGTCGAGGAAGCCGAGGACGGGATAGGTCGCGAGGTCGGCGGCCGCGCCGGAAGCCCAGGTGTAGCCGTCGCGGGGGGCATCGAGGACGGATTTGGTGCCCACCGAGCCGGAAGCTCCGGGCTGGTTGACGATGACGAGCTTGGTGCCGAGAGCGGCTTCGAGCTCGCCCGCCGCGATGCGGGTGATCTGGTCGGTGGATCCGCCGGCGCCCCAGGGAACGATTATCGTTATCGGCTTGGTCGGTTTCCAGGTGGCCTGGGCGGAAACCCCGGACGCGACGACGCAAAGGAGCACGAGGACGATGAATACGCTACGTGTGAATTGTCTCATGTAACAACCCTCCTTGGGAGTATCATTCGAATGAACAAAGTATAGGTTCGCTTTGAAAGCACTGTCAAGAATTTTTGATATTTATACGCTTCCCGCATGCGTTTTGGGGCCTCGGGCGGCGAGGCGTTTCGGCTTGACAAAGGATGGAGGCCGCATCATTCTGGTTTTCATGCTTGATATGACTCGCGCCGACGGGAAGCTTCCCGTCGCCCTCGTGACGGGATCCAGCCGGGGCCTGGGCCGCGGCATAGCCCTCGAACTGGCCTCGCACGGCTTCTCCGTGGCCGTCCACTTCTCGGGCAACGAGGACGCGGCCAGGGAAAGCCTCTCGCTTTGCCGTGCGGCGGCGATCTCGGAGCGGCAACGCTTCGGGGTGTTCCGCTGCGACATCGCCGACGCCCTCCAGCGCCAGGCCCTCGTCGACGATGTGTTTTCCGCCTTCGGCTCGGTCGACGCCCTCGTGAACAACGCGGGCATAGGGCCGCGTGTGAGGGCGGACATTCTCGACGCGGGAGAGGAATCCTTCGAGGAAGTGCTCCGGACCAATCTCCAGGGTCCGTATTTCCTGACCCAGGCCGTGGCCAGGCGCTGGCTCTCCGGAGATTCGAAATCCGCCCTTTCCCATGGCTTCAAGGTCGTCTTCGTGACATCCATCTCGGCGGCCACGGCTTCCACGGGGCGAGGCGAGTACTGCGTCTCCAAGGCCGGCCTTTCGATGGCCGCCCAGCTCTGGGCCGCGAGGCTGGCCGGCTCGGGCATCCAGGTATACGAACTTAGGCCGGGGATCATGGAAACCGACATGACAAAGGGCGTGAAAGGCAAATACGACGCGCTGATCGGGGAGGGCGCGGTTCCCCAGGGCCGCTGGGGCTACCCCGAGGATGTCGGCAAGGCTGTCAGGTCCCTCCTGGAAGGCGACTTCGCCTTTTCGACGGGAAGCGTCATCCATGTCGACGGCGGATTCCACATTTCCAGGCTCTAGGAGGCTCGATGATCGATCTGCACGAAACGCCGGACTGGGCGGCCTTCGCCGGGCCGGTCGGCAAGGTATTCTCCCTGGCCGCCGGAAAGACGAAGCTCCTCGCAGGCCGTTGGGAAGGCGAAAGCGGGGCGCCTGTATTCACCGTGGGCGGGCGCTACACGCAGCGCGGCTGGACGGAATGGACCCAGGGCTTCCAGTTCGGCAACGCCCTCCTCGTGTTCGAGGCTTCGGGCGACCCGTGGTTCCTGGACTACGGACGGAAAAGCACGGTGAAGAGCATGGCTCCCCATCTTTCCCATACCGGAGTCCACGACCACGGCTTCAACAACATATCGACCTACGGGAACCTCCTCAGGATGATGGCCGAAGGGCGCATCGAACATAACGAGTGGGAAGCCGAATTCTACCGCGTCGCCCTCAAGGTGTCCGGGGCCGTCCAGGCTTCGCGCTGGACCCATGTCCCCGACTCCCTCGGCTTCATCCATTCCTTCAACGGCGCCCATTCCCTCTTCGCCGACACGATACGCTCCCTGAGGGTCCTGGCCGTGGCGCACAGTCTGGGCCATGTCCTCATGGGCGAGCAGGACAAGAAGACAAGCCTCCTGGCGAGGCTTTTGCGGCACGCGGAGACCACGGCCAGGTACAATGTCTATTTCGGCGAGGGCCGCGACCGCTGGGACGTGGCGGGAAGGGTCGCGCACGAATCGCTCTTCAACGTGGAAAGCGGATCCTACCGCTGCGCCGCGAGCCAGCAGGGCTATTCCCCCTTCACCACCTGGACCCGGGGACTGGCATGGATAATCCTGGGCTACGCGGAGGAGCTGGAGCATCTCTCCTGCCTCGCCGAATCCGAGTTTCCGCCCCTGGGCCTGCCCTATTTCCCCACGAAGAAAGCCGTTCTCGACCGCTTCCGGAGGGTGGCCAGGACAGTCTGCGACTTCTACATCGAAAACACCCCGCCCGACGGCATCCCCTACTGGGATACCGGGGCGCCCAATCTCCACCGGATCGAAAGATACATGGACAGAGCCGCCGATCCGGCCAATCCCTTCGAGCCGGTGGACTCCTCGGCGGCGGCGATCGCGGCCCAGGGGCTCCTGAGGTTCGGAAGATATCTCGACGCGGCGGGCGATCCGGACGCCGACAGGTACTTGAGGGCGGCGGCCAGAACGGCCAGAAGCCTCATGGACGCCCCCTACCTGAGCGCCGATCCCCTGCACGAGGGACTTCTCCTCCATGCCGTCTATCATTACCCGAACGGCTGGGACGCGGCTCCCGGCGAGGACGGAATCCCCCGGGGCGAGTCCTGCATGTGGGGCGACTATCACCTGCTCGAGCTGGCCCTCTGCCTCGGAAGGCTCTCGAGGGGCAAGGAACCGCAGCGCTTCGACACGATCCGGTTCTGAGGAGCATCGAATGAACGATCTCTCGCGATTCGCGATCCATACGATGACGACCAAGCCCTGGCCCCTCGAGACGGCCGTGGCTAAATACGCGGAAGCAGGCGTCTCGGGCGTTTCGGTCTGGAAGGAGACCCTCGGGGGGATGAAGCCCTCGAGGGCCGCCGCCCTCATTGGCCGGGTCGGCCTCAAGACCGTATCCATGGTCAGGGGGGGCTTCTTTCCCGCGGCGGACGAGGAACTGCGCCGCCGCAGGATAGCCGACAATATCGCCCTCATCCGTACCAGCGCCGAACTCGGCGCCCCCCTCATCGTCCTCGTCTGCGGCGCCGACCCCCAGGTTCCCCTAGATTTGGCCCGGAAGCAGGTGGAGGCGGGCATCGAGGCCATCCTGCCCGAAGCCGAAAAGGCCGGGATCAGGCTGGCCATCGAACCCCTCCATCCCATGTACGCCGACACGAGATCGGTAGTGAACACGATGAGGCAGGCCAACGACCTCTGCGCGGCGATCGGCCATCCCTCGCTCGGCGTGGCCGTCGATGTCTACCATGTCTGGTGGGATCCCGAGCTCGAGGCTGAGATAGCCCGCTGCGGCGCCCTCGGCAGGATATTCGCCTTCCATGTCTGCGACTGGAGATCGCCCACGGTGGACATGCTCAACGACAGGGGCCTGATGGGCGAGGGCTGCATCGACATTCCGCGCATCAGGGGCTGGGTGGAGAAGGCGGGCTTTTCCGGCTTCGTCGAGGTCGAGATATTCTCCGACCGCCTGTGGGCCCTCGACCAGGACGTTTTCCTCGGCATGATCAAGAAGGCTTTCAAGGAGAAGGTATGAGCGACAGGACCATCAACATCATCATGAACGGCGTCACCGGACGCATGGGGACGAACCAGCACCTGGTGCGCTCGATCCTCGCCATACGCGAACAGGGAGGAGTGAAGCTCCGCGACGGGAGCCGCATCGTGCCCGAGCCCGTCCTCGTCGGCCGCGACGAGCGCAAGCTGGCCTCCCTCTCCAGGACATACTCCGTGGCGAAGTACACGACGGACCTGGACTCCGCACTCTCGGATCCCGCGAACGAGATATACTTCGACTCCCAGACCACGGCCCAGCGGA
>CAZRYP010000264.1:0-3917 GCA_964604295.1 uncultured Treponemataceae bacterium | reverse complement strand
ATTCCTGATGGGAGTCCAGTTCCACCCCGAAAGCCTCACCGCGCGGTTCCCCGAGTTCCTCGGACTATTCAGGGCCTTCGTGGAAGCCTGCCGGTCCTGAGGCGCCGCAGGTCCATATCGCGAAAACGACTCGCGAATACGCGACGCGGATTCCGTAACGGCCGCTTCCGCCGCCTCATTCCGCGAAGGGCGACTCCAGCATGTCCAAGGTGAGGGAATCGGCGTCCATCCTGTAGAGTGTACCCAGGGGAAGGGTCAGCGAAGGGACGCCGTGACCAGCCTCGATGCCCGCCAGTATGGGCTTGCCGCTCGGAAGGATCAGGTCGCGCAGGATTTCCTCCAGCGCGAGGGAAGGTTTGCCCTTGGCCGCCTCGCAGCGCGTCCATGAAGCCACCGCGACGCCCGCGCAGCGCTCGAATACTCCCCCCAGGCGCAGCTGGTTCAGCATCCTGTCTATCCTGTACGGCGCCTCGTCGATATCCTCGAGGAGAAGTATCCTCCCCTCCACATCCAGTTCCCAGGGTGTGCCCATGAGGGCGGCGATAAGGGAGAGGTTTCCTCCGGCGAGTTCGCCTTCGGCGATTCCCCCGGCTATCCGGCGGAATGGACGGTTGCCGGGATTGGCGATGCGGAAGGGGACCGTCGCGGAAGGCTGGTCCAAGGCGCCTGAGAAAGACGGCCGATACCCGAATAGCGCGGATTCGAGAGAGGCGCGGGAGTCGGGATCGAACCCGGGCACCATGTCGGAGGAAGGCATCGGCCCGTGGAAGACGACGAGACCGGCGAAGCGCAGCAGGGCCGCGTGGAGAGCGGTTATGTCGCTGTAGCCCAGGAAGACCTTGGGATGGGCGGCGATCAGTGAATAATCTATGAGATCGAGGATGCGCGGCGTGCCGTAGCCTCCCTTGAGGCAGACGACGGCCTTAGTCTCCGAGTCGAGGAAGGCCAGTTCCAGCTCGCGCGCCCTCGTCGCGTCCGCTCCGGCGAGGTAGCCGTAGTTGTCGGCGCAATGGGGCGAGGCCTTGACGCGGAAGCCGAGGTTTTCCAGGGCTGCGATGGAGGCCGCGACCCTGTCGGGGCCGGTGGTCGAGCCTGAAGGGGCCACGAGGGACACGCAGTCTCCCCGGTGAAGACGCTGGGGCTTGATGCGCCTCGGGGCGGGCTCGGGCGCGCCCGAGCCCGCCCCGGCACGCGCCTCCGTCACGGCTTCGCTCCCAGAAGCCTCAGGGTTATGCCCACCTGCATGGCGACGCCGATGGGAAGGCAGTCTTCGTCGATGTCGAAGCCGTTGGAGTGAAGCGCCGCGCTGATGCCTTTCCCGGGATTGCCGCAGCCGAGGTGATAGAAGGAGCCGGGCCTTTCCTGCATGAAGAAGGAGAAGTCCTCCACTCCCATGCTCGCCTTGTCCCTCCAGATGATGGATTCGGCCCCCATGAGCGCGGCGGCTTCCTCGGCGACGAGGTCCACGACCCAGTCGTGGTTGATGAGGGCGGCATAGCCCGGCCGGATTTCGACCTCCCCCGAGCCGCCCAGAGCCGCAGAAATGCCGGAGACGATGGCCCTGACCCGTTCGGCGATCTCGGCCCTGACGCGCGGATTGGTCGTGCGTATCGTCCCTGTCATTTTCACCTCATCGGCGATGATGTTGTTCCTGCTCCCGCCCTGGATCGTGCCGAGGGTGAGGACGGCTTCCTGGAGCGGGGAGACATAGCGCGACACGATCGAGTGGAGGGCGTCGACTACCTTTGACGCGATCATGATGGCGTCGATGCCCGTATCGGGATAGGCGGCGTGGGCGCCCTTCCCCCTCACGGTGACTTCGAGGAAGTCCGAGGAGCCGTTGAGCGCCCCGTGCTTCAGCTCGAACTTGCCCACGGGCACGTCCGGCATGACATGAAGGCCGATGACATATTCGACATGGGGGTTCTCGAGGCAGCCATCCGCGATCATGTTCGCGGCGCCGCCTGTCGATTCCTCGGCCGGCTGGAAGAGGAACTTGACCGACCCGGCCAGGCTGTCCCTATGCCCGGCAAAATACCTGGCGGCGCCCAGCCCTATCGTCATATGGGCATCGTGGCCGCATGCGTGCATGAAGCCCTTGTGGCAGGATGAATAGACCCTGTCCTCCGGCTCGTTCACGGGCAGGGCGTCCATGTCGGCCCGTATTCCCACAACCTTGCCGGGCTTCTTCCCTTCCACGAGAGCCACGACAGATGTCCTCTTCCTGACATAGGGAATCCCGAGACCGTCCAGCACGCGGCAGAGTTCGGCCTGGGTCTCGAATTCCGCGTCCCCCGGTTCCGGGATCCTGTGCAGGGTCCTGCGGGTCTGGATCAGCCAGTCCTTCATTGCCTTGGCTTCATTGAAAGGGTTTCCCGTAGTGGGCATATCTGCTCCTCCGTAATCGACACCACCGGAGTATACACAGCTCCCAATATTTCTTCCATCCGACATGCAGGCATTTCTCGGCTTCAACCCCCCAGGATTTCCCGCATGTAGCGGATATTGCTGGACGCGGCGGTCTCATCGTCGGGCAGGGGGAGGAATTCTCCTGAGACATATCCACCATACTGGATCGATTTCAAGACTTTGAGCATGGCGGGAAAATCGACATGCCCCTCCCCCGGCGACATCCTGTTGCTGTCGGCCAGATGGAAATGGCCGACCATTTCCGCCGCTCGGGCCACCGCCGCGAATGGATCGGCCTCCTCGATATTCATGTGGAACGTGTCGGGAAGAACCTTTATCCCGGTGCAGCCTGCCCTGGAGATGAAGGCGATAGCCTGGTCGACCGTATTCAGGAAATTGGTCTCGTAACGGTTTATAGGTTCTATGACGATCTCGACGCCGAACCTGGCGGCGTATTCGGCCAGCGTGCGCACCATATCCAGAGCTCGGTCCACTTCCATCTCCCTCTGGCTCTCGTCGCCGACAAGTTTTCCGAACACGCCGCCAAGAATGAGTTTCGCTCCAGCCCTTGCTCCGAAATCTATATGGGCTTTCAGCCTCTCCAATAGCCGTTCCCTCAGCTCGGGAGCGGGAGAAAGGATGCTCAATCCATCCACGATATACGATTGCCCCGTGCCTAAGGCCACGATGTCAAGATTCAGGCTCCTTGCCAGATCGATGATCCGATCGAGCGGCACATCCTGCCTGACATCGCGGATATTCAACTCTACTCCGTCATATCCAAGGGCGGCTGCGCGGCCGATCCCCTTCATGATATCTCCCGAATAGAGAAGCGGCGCGAAGTTCGATTTGGCGGGGGACAGAGCTATGCTCAGCTTCATGTCAACTTCTCCGTTCAGTGCTGGAATACGACTTTCAGGGAGTCGTTCTCGAATGATTTGGCCAATGCCTCCTTTGCGTGGTCGAGACTGTACCGATGAGTGATCAGCGAAGCGAAGGGATATTCATTCCTGTACCGATACATCATTTCCATGGCCTGGTAATACCCGTCGTGGGGATGGTTGGAATTCCCGTACAACAGGACGTTCTTCGCCGCGATATGGCGATGGACGTTGAGCGAAACATCTCCGGTATCGACGAAATTGCCTGTCTCCAGATAGGTGCCTCCGCGTCTAAGCATTTCCAGCCCCACCCTGAGCACGGAGGCTGTCCCGACTGTCTCGACGACAACGTCGGCTCCTCTTCCTTCGGTTTCAGACCTTATGGCCTCGACGAGCTCCTCGTCGCTCATCGATGAGACATCGATTCCCATGTCGGCGCCGAATTTCCTGGAAAGTCCAAGCTTCATGGGATTGGAGTCGAGGGCGATTATCTTGCCCGCTCCCAGCATGCGTGCCTTGGCGATCATCATCATGCCGATGGCGCCTGATCCCTGGATGACCACGCTGTCGCCGAAATGGAATCCCTTCCCTCCGAGCGCGCTGTACTCCTTCGCGCGATCGAGGATA
>CAZRYP010000263.1:0-3936 GCA_964604295.1 uncultured Treponemataceae bacterium | reverse complement strand
CACGACGATGAGGAGGATGTTGAAGGTGAGGAGGAAGGTGAACATCCTGGGATCTATCGTCGTGATCATGTGGCCGAGGAGGGCCCCACCGACGCCGGCGATGAAACTGGACACCGTGAAGGCCGTCACCTTCACCTTGAATACGTTGACTCCCATCGTCTCGGCCGCGAGTTCGTCGTCGCGGACGGCCTTCATGGCCCTGCCGTAGCTCGAACGCATCAGGAGGGCCATGAAGACGGTCACCAGCCCCGCCGTGATCCAGACCGCGTAGGTCGTGGCGAAGCGGGGAAGTCCCTTCAAGCCCTGGGCTCCGTTGGTGATGGTCTGGAAGTTCGTGATGAGGACCCTGATGATCTCGGAAAACCCCAGTGTCGCGATGGCCAGGTAGTCATCCCTCAGCCTGAGCACGGGCGCGCCGATGAGGAAGCCCACGAAGGCGGCCGCCAGTCCGCCGAGGAGGAGGGCCGGAAGGAAGGGCATGGTCAGGTTCTTGAGGACGGGAACGATGGGGACGAGGAAGAAGTTCATCTCCTTGAGCTCGGGCGGCATCGTGAGCAGGGCGCAGACGTAGGCACCCACGGCCATGAATCCCGAATGCCCGAGCGAGAAGAGCCCCGTGAAGCCGTTGAGCAGGTTGAGCGAGAGGGCAAGGATTATATAGATCGCGCTGAGGTTGATCACCCTCAGGGTGAAAGCGTCGAAGAAGGAGTCGGCCACGACGAGGAAGACAGAGAAGAGGGCGAGGGCCATGAGGCTGTATCTGCTGTTTTTATTCAGTTTCATGGCTCACACCTTCTCCGCCTGCCGCTTGCCCAGCAGCCCCGTGGGCTTCACGAGAAGCACCACGATGAGGAGCACGAAGGCGAAGGCGTCCCGATAGCCCGACAGGGTCGGCAGGAGGGCCACCGTCATGATCTCGATCATGCCCAGGAGGAATCCCCCGAGAACCGCCCCGCCGATGCTCCCTATCCCGCCTATCACGGCGGCTATGAAGCATTTCAAACCCGGCATCACGCCCATGAGGGGATTGAGCTGGGGATACTTGAACGACCAGAGGATTCCGCCGAAGGCCGTTGACGTCGATGGCCATGAGGCGGGCCGCTTCGACATCCGTGGAAACGGCGCGCATCGCCATGCCCGTCTTCGTCCTGTTGACGATCCAGAGCAGGATCGCGAGGAGGATGAAGGTGAATACGGGGATCACGAGGCTCACCACCACGATGGAGACGGATCCTAAGGACAGGACTCTGCCCAGGAGCTCGGGCACTGCCACGCCCTTGGGCCTTCCGCCGAAGAGAAGGACGGCCAGGTTCTCGATGAGATAGGAAGCGCCGATGGCGCTGATCATGATCGAAATCTTGGGAGAGTCGCGAAGGGGCCTGTAGGCGGCTTTCTCGAGGACGATGCCGAAAAGGGAGGTGCAGAGTATCGCCAGGACGAGGGCTCCCCACCAGGGAAGGTGGAGGAGCGCGGTGCCGTAGAAGGCGATATAGGCCCCCAGCATGAAGACATCGCCATGGGCGAAATTGATGAGGCGGAGTATGCCGTACACCATGGTATAGCCGATGGCGATCAGCGCGTAGAGGCTGCCGAGGGACAGGGCGTTGGCTATGTGCTGCAGAAACAGTGCGAGGGTCATTCGTCCTCGATTCCGTGTTATTGAGGCAAAAGCCCTGCCGGAGGCAGGAAGCCGCAGGCGGGGCTTTTGTCCAAGGTTGATGCATGATCCGCGGAGCTCATCGGAGGAACCGCGGATACCGTGAGAAGCCTCAGGGCTCCACTGTCGTCAGGTAGGAGAATGTTCCGCCCTTGACTGTCTTGATGACGGCGCTTTTGACGGCGTCGCCTTCGGCATCGAGGGTGATGACGCCGGCCGCGCCGGGGAATCCGGCCGTCTTGGCGATCTCGTCCCTGATCTTGACCCTGTCGAGACTGCCGGCCTTTTCGATCGCGGCGCGCGCCACAAGGTAGCCGTCAAAACCGAGAGCCGTGACGGCCGCGGGTTCCTTGCCGTACTTCTTGCGGTATTCGTCGAGGAATACCTTGGAAGTCTCGGTGATGGGAACTTCGGTGGCGAAGAAGGTGGAAAACACGACGCCTTCGACGGACGCCTTGCCCACATCGAGGAACTCGGGGGTTTCCCAGGTATCGCCGCCGAGGAAGGGTGTCTTGATGCCCAGCTCGCGCGCCTGCTTCACGATGAGAGCGCTTTCGGTGAAGTTGCCTGGCGCGAAGATCACGTCGGGCTTGAATTTCTTGATCTCGGTGAGCGCGGCGGCGAAGTCGGTATCGCCGGTATTGTAGTTTAGCTCGGCGAGGATGGCTTCGGTATCGCCGGTGAGCAGCTCGAAGGCATCGGCGAAGAATTTCGCGAGCCCGACCGAGTAGTCGTTGGACACTTCACGGATTATGACGGCTTTCCTGGCATTGGCTTCCTTGAACGCGTAGTTGGCCATGACCGTCCCCTGGAAGGGATCGAGGAAGCAGACGCGGAAGTAGAATTCGTTGCCTTTGGTGACGAGAGGGTTGGTGCAGGAGAGACCGATCGCCGGCGTCTTGGCCTGCTTCACGATGGGACCGGCGGCCATGGAGAGGGAAGAACCCCAGGAGCCGAGCACCACATGGACTTTGTCCTTGTCGACGAGACGCTGGGCCGCGTTGGCGGCTTCGACCTTGTCGGATTTGTTGTCGGAGATCACAAGCTCGATCTGGTATTCCTTGTCGCCGACCTTGACCGTCGGATAGAGTTCGTTGGCCAGCTTGATGCCTTCGACCTCCAGCGCGCCGCCGCCGGCGTTGGCGCCCGTCAAGGGCTCGAACACGCCGAATTTGACCGTCTTGGGGGCGGCTGGACCACATGCGGCAAGCAGGGCGAGTGCCGCCATCGCGAGCGCGGCAAAACCGATTCGCTTCATCACAATCCTCCTGGTTTCTGTCATCCGTTTCATTTTCTGAAGGGATCTTTCAAATAGTAGAACGAGTTTCGGAAGCTGTCAAATTCAAACCATGGAGGAAAACCGGTTTTTATGGATAAACTTGAAGCGAATACCCACAGCTCGAAGCCTGTCGACACACTTCAGAAAAAACTCCCGGCGATCCCCTGCATCCGCCGTCCACGCGCATTTTTCCCATCCATCTCGTTGGACGACATATGGACACGAATCGCGTTAACCGATAAACTTATATCCAGTGCACATTATCGTGCACAGAAGTGCAGGAGGAAAAAGATGAAAAAGCTTCTGGTCATTCTCGCCGTTCTCGCGGTAGTGCTTGCCAGCTGCGGCGGCGCCGCCAGCGGAAAGCCGAAGATCGGTGTCGCCATTTATAAGTTCGACGACACGTTCATGTCCTATGTGCGCAACGCCATCACGGCAAACGCCACAGATAAGGCCGAAGTCGAGGTTGTCGACAGCCAGAACGCCCAGCCCACCCAGAACGACCAGGTGGACGCGTTCCTTTCCAAGAAGATGAAGGCCATCGCCATCAACCCCGTCGACCGCACCGCCGCCGCGGCCATCATCGAGAAGGCCAAGGCCAAGAAGACCCCTGTGGTCTTCTTCAACCGCGAACCCCTCGCCGACGACATGAAGTCCTGGGACAAGGTCTACTATGTCGGCGCCAAGGCCGAGCAGTCCGGAACCATGCAGGGCCAGATCGTCGTCGACTACTGGAAAGCCAATCCCGCCGCCGACAAGAACAAGGACGGCAAGATCCAGTACATCATGCTCAAGGGCGAGCCCGGACACCAGGACGCGGAACTCCGCACCCAGTTCTCCATCCAGGCCGTTACCGACGCGGGGATAGGCGTGGACAAGCTCGCCGAAGACACCGCCATGTGGGACCGCCCGAAAGCCTTCGAGAAGATGAAGGCCTTCTACGCCGCCCACGGCGACAAGATCTAAGTCGTGTTCTGCAACAATGACGACATGGCTCTCG
>CAZRYP010000262.1:0-3943 GCA_964604295.1 uncultured Treponemataceae bacterium | reverse complement strand
AATCGATGCGTCCCAGCCTCCTGAACGACGCTTTCGGCGCGAGAATGAGCATCCTCGACAGGCCCGCGATGAAAAAGCGCGCCGAGAGCGCCATATCGAAGCTGGGCGTCAGGCTCGACTCCGACATGCTCGTCTCGGAAATGCCGGTGGGGCACAAGCAGTTCACGGAAATAGCCCGCGAGATAAGCCGGAACAAGTCCCGTCTCCTCGTCCTCGACGAGCCGACGGCCGTCCTCACCGAGAGCGAAGCCGCCGTTCTCCTCGTCTCGCTCAGGAAGCTCGCGAAGGAAGGAGTCGCCATCATCTTCATCTCCCACAGGCTCCAGGAAGTCGTCGAAGTGGCGGATAGGATAGTCGTCCTGCGGGACGGCTTCGCCGTGAAGGATGTCCCCTCCTCGGGCGTGACGATCAAGGACATAGCCTCCTGGATGGTCGGCCGTTCCGTCTCCTCCGACGCCGCCCGCCGCGATGAAGCGAAGAAATTCGGGGAAAGGATACTTTCGGTGGATCACCTCTGGGTGGACATGCCCGGCGAGACCGTCCGGGACGTATCCTTCGAGGTGAGACAGGGAGAGATTTTCGGCATAGGCGGTCTCGCCGGGCAGGGCAAGCTGGGCATACCCAACGGCATCATGGGCCTCTACGCGGCGGGCGGCTCGGTCCGTCTCCGCGACAAGGCTATCGAACTCAACATGCCCGCCGCCGCCCTCAAGGCCGGCATGGCCTTCGTCTCCGAGGACAGGCGGGGTGTCGGCCTCCTCCTGGACGAAAGCCTCGACTGGAACATAGCCTTTACCGCCATGCAGGTCCACAAGCAGTACCTCAAGCCCGTCCTCGGCGGTCTCTTCAGCCTGCGCGACGAAGCGGGCATGATGGGACTTTGCAAGGAATATATAAAACTGCTCGACATAAAGTGCACCAGTTCAAAACAGAAAGCCAAGGAGCTCTCCGGCGGCAACCAGCAGAAGATCTGCCTGGCCAAGGCCTTCGCCCTCAAGCCCGATCTTCTGTTCGTGTCCGAACCCACGAGGGGCATCGATGTGGGGGCGAAGAAGCTCGTGCTCGACACGCTCAGGAAGTACAACAGCGAATACGGCACCACCATCGTGATGGTATCGAGCGAGCTCGAAGAGCTCCGCGCCGTCTGCGACAGGGTCGCCATCATCGACGAGGGAAGGATAGCGGGCATATTGCCCCCGACGGCCGACGTGGCCGAATTCGGGATCCTCATGGCCGGCATCACGGAACCCGCCTCAGGCGGAGAAGGCGCTTCAGCGGCCGAGGAGGCACCGAATGCGTAACCTCAAGACATTCATCCAGGAATTCGGCTGGCCTCGCATCATCATATTCTTCTTCCTCCTGTCCCTCTTCGTCCTGGCCCCCTTCGTGGGCGTCAGGCTCGACGCCTCCTTCTCCGACGTGCTCAACCGCTTCGGCCAGTATGCCATCCTCGTCCTGGCTCTCGTCCCCATGATCCAGTCGGGTTGCGGCCTCAACTTCGGCCTCGCCCTCGGCGTGGTGGCCGGCCTCCTCGGGGCCACGCTTTCCCTCCAGTTCCAGCTTCACGGTTTCTGGGGCTTTTTCGGCGCCATAGGGCTGGCCACTCCCTTCGCCCTCGTTTTCGGATATTTCTACGGCAAGCTCCTCAACAAGGTCAAAGGCGAGGAGATGACCATCGCCATGTACGTCGGCTTTTCCTTCGTGATGCTGATGTGCATCATGTGGCTCGCGCTTCCCTTCTCCAACCCCGTCATGGTCTGGGGCTACGCGGGCAAGGGCTTGCGGACGACCATCACGGTCGAAGGCTACTGGCTCAAGATCCTCAACGATTTCCTCGCGATCAGGATAGGACGGTTCTTCGTCTTCCCGACCGGACTCCTCCTCTTCGTGGGCGCCTGCGCCTTCGGCATGTGGATCTTCCTGCGGACGAGAATCGGCACGGCCATGACGGCGGTCGGCTCCAATCCCGACTTCGCCAGGGCTTCCGGAGTCAGCGCCGACAGGATGCGCACCATTTCGGTCGTGCTTTCGACCTTCCTCGGCGCCGTGGGCATCATCGTCTACCAGCAGAGCTTCGGCTTCATCCAGCTCTACACCGCCCCGAGCCCGATGGTCTTTCCCGCGGTGGCCGCCATCCTCATAGGCGGGGCGAGCGTGAACAAGGCTTCCATGATCAACGTCCTCGTCGGCACCTTCCTTTTCCAGGGGCTGCTCACGATGACGCCCTCGGTGATCAACTCCATCCTCCAGACCGACATGTCGGAAGTCATCAGGATCATCGTTTCCAACGGCATGATCCTTTACGCGCTCACACGCAAGGTGAAGGTGTCCAAATGAGCCCAAAGAAGAAAAGCGCCGCAACCCTCTTCTCCGAGTACGCCGTCGTCGTCATCTTCCTCGCGATCACGGTGGCCGCGATCGCTCCCTCGGGGCTTTCCCTGAACTACATCATCCAGGAACTCATCACGAGGCTGGGACGCAACTCCTTCCTCGTCATAGCCCTCCTCCTGCCGATCTACTCGGGCATGGGGCTCAATTTCGCCATGTCCCTGGGCGCCATGGCCGGCCAGATCGGCCTCATCTTCGCGGTCGACTGGAACGTCGCCGGCTGGCAGGGCCTCGTGTTCGCCCTCCTCGTCGGCCTTCCGATCGCCGTTCTCCTCGGCTGGATCTGCGGAAAGGTGATGAACAAGGCCAAGGGGCGGGAGATGGTCACCGGCTACATCCTCGCCTTCTTCATCAACGGCATCTACCAGTTCTTCGTCCTCTATATGATGGGCTCGGTGATACCGATGAGGAACGCGTCCATCCTCCTTTCGCGAGGCTACGGCATCCGCAATACCCTCAACCTGGAATCCGTGCGCCAGTCCCTGGACACCATCTTCATGCCGAAGCTGGGCGGCTTCGATGTCCCGGTGGTGACCCTGATCGTCATCGCCCTTCTCTGCGTCTTCATCGTCTGGTTCAAGAAGACCAAGCTGGGACAGGACATGAGGGCCGTCGGCCAGGATATGGCCGTCGCCGAGGCGGCGGGCATTCCCGTCGAGAAGACCCGCATCGTGGCGATCATCATCTCGACCGTCCTCGCCTGCGCCGGCCAGCTCATCTTCCTCCAGAACATGGGCAACCTGGCCACCTACAACGCCCACGACCAGACGAGTTTCTTCGCCGCCGCGGCCATCCTCGTCGGAGGGGCCTCGGTCACGCACGCCAGCATCCCCAATGTCTTCATCGGCGTCATCCTTCTGCACTCGATGTTCATCGTGTCGCCCCTCGCCGGCCAGAATCTCTTCGGCTCGGCCATGGTAGGCGAATATTTCCGCCAGTTCATCGGCTACGGCGTCATCGCCCTCTCCCTCGTGCTCTACGCCTGGAAATCCAGAAAGGCGATCTTCAATTCGAGGTCGGACCTGAGGGGCGGGACCTCGGGAAGCGGGAACGGCGACGCGGAAAACGGCAGGGGTTCGGGAGGCCGGGCATGAAAGCGATTTCCTTCAGGAACCGTTCCTTCGTCGTGCGCTCCATTCTCGTGCTAGTGTACATCGCCGTCGTCATCATCATGCTGATGACGGGCAAGAGGCATACCATCCTGATCGACAACAAGGATTCCGAGGACGGCAGCATACTGGCCATAGACGGCATGTCGGTCCAGATCGACAGCCAGGAAGCCTGGGAATACTACCCGGGGGACAGGGACAAGGCCGTCGTGCAGGGCCAGAAACACAAGGTCAAGGTGGAGATTTTCGCCGACGGCAAGATCGTCGAGTCCGCCTTCAGCGTGCCCCTCGGCCAGGACATGGTCCTTCTCGAGGTGCCCAAGCTGATCGCCGGCGTCGAGCCCTATCTCAAACCCTTCACCGTCCGGCAGGAGCAGGCTTCCTCTCCCGTGGCCGATTCGCCGCAGAGCATCCAGTTCGGCGGCGATTCGCCCGCCGTGGATGAA
>CAZRYP010000261.1:0-3952 GCA_964604295.1 uncultured Treponemataceae bacterium | reverse complement strand
GCCGCCTCAAGGTGATGGAAGCCAATCCGGCCGCCCACGCGCTGCTGGGGGCCGAGCCCGGAAGCCTTCCCGGCAGGCTCCTGCCCCCCATCGCGGGAACCTCAGCCCTCGTCTCGATCGCGGAGCGCTGCCTCGCCTCCGGCGCCGCGATCACCGAGGACGTGAACCTCTATCCGGGAAGCGAAAAGACCGTCCACGTCAACGCTTCCCTCCTCGGCGGCGCCGGCGCCTTGACCGCCGCCTCAGCCGGCGCCAGCGACACGACCCCGGCCGGCGCCGTAGTAGCCGTCACCGCTGCCGCCGCTGCCTCCGGCATCGTCCTCGCAGTCACCGACATCAGCGTCCTCAAGCGCCTCGAAACCATGCGCACCGACTTTGTCGCCAACGTCTCCCATGAACTGCGCACGCCCATCCACCTCATCCGCGGCTTCGCCGAAACCCTGAGGTCCGGAAGCCAGGATGCGGCCGAGACCGACCGCCACCTCGAGATCATCGAACGCAACGCCCTCCGCATGGAGAGGATCGTCGAGGACCTGCTCTCCCTGGCCAGGCTCGAGCGCGACCCTTCGGGCTGGCTGAGCGTGGAATCCTCCTCCCTCGAGGAAATAGGTCGCTCGGCCTTCGAGAATGTGATTGACCAGGCTGAAGCTCGTTCGGTGAAGCTGGAATCCCATATCCCGCCTGATCTGACCCTCATGGCCAACCCCGGCCTCATCGAGCAGGCTCTCACCAACCTCCTCGAAAACGCCGTGCGCTATTCCCCGGAAGGCTCGGCCGTGCTCCTGGAAGCCCAAGCCCGAGACGGGACGATCGAACTGAGCGTCCGGGACCGCGGCTCGGGCATCCCCGCCCCCGACCTCGAGCGCATCTTCGAGCGTTTCTACCGCGCCGACAAGTCGCGCGGCCGGAAATCCGGCGGAACCGGCCTGGGCCTCGCCATCGTGCGCCATATCGCCCTGGCCCACGGCGGATCGGTGCGGGCGGAAAGCTGGTCCGGCGAGGGTTCAGTGTTCACGGTCAGGCTGCCAATCGAAGGCCCGCGCACGGGAGCGATCCAGTAGATATGGATTATCGATATGTTGGTAAGACGCTCCCGCGCAGGAAGAATTTAAAGAAGACTTGATTAGCAGCGTTTGGTAGTGTACACTATGAAGTGTACACTGGAGGAAGCTATGAAGATAACAACAAAAGAGTTAAGGATTCAGCCCGGTAAAATAATAGATCAAGTTGTCAACGGACAAGAAGTTATTGTTACTTTTAGAGGAAAAGCCTTGGCAAAAATTGTTCCTATTCAAAAGAAAGAGAGTTCAGTTAAGCAAGAAAATGAAGTTTTTGGAATGTGGAGCAATCGTAAAGAAGAAAAGACTGTCGAAGAAACGGTGAGAGAGCTTCGAAAAGGACGGTCATTTTGATTATTGATACTGATGTTCTGATATGGTATCTCCGAGGGAGTGAAAAGGCTAAGAAGGTAGTTGAATCCAATATTCCATTTTCGATTTCAGCTGTAACCTATATGGAACTCATTCAAGGTATGAAGAACAAGGAAGAGTTTAAGATTTTTCAAAAGCAGATAAAAAATTGGAATATTGATATTATGCAAATTGATAAAGAGATTTCATCCAGAGCTGTATTCTATATACAAGAATATTCTCTCAGCCATTCAATGATGCTGGCGGATGCATTGATAGCGGCAACTGTTGTTCAAACAAGTGAAACGCTATTAACAGCAAATGATAAACATTATAAATATATTCCAAATATTGATTGCAAAAGATTTGAACCATAAAAAGAGATAGACAAGAAAGCTCCTTTTTTATTGATATATTCATAAATCCAGCTTGACACCACGTGCCGCCTGCGCTTGAATGCATCTATGCATAGAAACACGGGATCGGCGCGGTCCTTTTTCCATGCAGAGCGACTTTATCAAAACGGACCGTGGAGGTACCTATGCCAGCGCTCACCGCCATTCTGATCATCGCCGTCATCTACGCGATCGGGGATTACGTTTCGCACAAGACGAAAGCCCTCTTCTCGATGATGTTCACATCGGGACTCTTGTTCCTTGTCGGTTTCTGGATCGGTATCCCCAAGACCCTCTTCGATGACTCCAAGATCGCTCCCGTGGCGATGGCCTTCATCTCCATGCTGATGGTCTATATGGGCAGCCTGATGAAGATCAAAGACTTGAAGGATGAGTGGAGAACCGTGCTTGTGGCGATCTCGGCGCTTGTCGCCCTCTCCGTCACGCTCTATTTCATCGGGACTCCGCTTATCGGACGGGAACGGGCTCTCACCGCGATCGGACCGATTTCCGGCGGCGTCGTCGCGACCCTCATCGTCAGCGAAGCGGCGAAAGCCAAGGGTCTGGAAACCCTTATGGTATTCGCCACGCTACTTCTAGTACTTCAAAGCTTCATAGGCCTGCCGATCGCGTCGTTTTGCCTCAAGCGCGAAGGGAAAAGGCTAATCGCCGGATTTCGGTCAGGAGCGCTCGCGGAAAACGACCCTTCCAAGAAGGCTTCCGATCCCGAGGTCCCGACCTGGCGGCTGATTCCGCCTCTGCCGAAGGCTCTGCAGACGCCCTTCATCCTCCTCGCCAAGACGCTCCTCGTCGCATGGCTGGCCGTGAGCGCCGCAGGCCTCATAGGGAACGTCATACATCCCTTTATCGTCGCCCTCTTTTTCGGCATCATCGCGTATGAAATCGGCTTCATCGAATTCAAGGTGCTGGACAAGGCCAATTCCGCCGGACTCGCCATGTTTTTCCTCCTCGTTCCCATTTTCATAAGCCTTTCCAAAGCCACTCCGGAACTTGTCGCATCCCTATTGCTCCCTATGCTCATCGCCTTCGTCATTTCCCTGATCGGGATGATCGCCGTCGGCCTGCTTTTCAGCAAACTCGTGGGATATTCCTGGGAATTGAGCCTTGCCATAGGCTCCACCTGTCTTTTCGGGTTCCCCGGAACCTATATCATTTCCCAGGAAGTCGCGGCCTCGCTATCCCAAAATGAGAACGAGAAGCAGTTCCTCCTGAAGCGCATCCTGCCCAAAATGCTCATCGCGGGATTTACCACGGTGACCGTCGCTTCGGTGATTCTGGCCGGCTTTATCGTGAAAATGTTTTGATCGAGAAGGATGCACCCTATGAATTCCGATAGAATACTCGGCCTGTCCAGAGGAATCGAGAAAGAACTGATCGCCTTGCGGCACGAAATACACGCTCATCCCGAGCTCGGCTGGAAAGAGGTCGAGACCTCCAAAAGAATTGAAACGCTTTTGAAGGAGCTGGGCTGCGAGAATATCAAAAGAGGGTTCGGTGGCACGGGATCCGGCGTGATCGCCGATATAGCAGGCGCGAAACCGGGCCCCTGTGTCGCTCTCAGGGCGGATATCGACGCCTTGCCGATAGTTGAGGCCAACGATGTCCCTTACGCGTCCACCGTCGAAGGCGTGATGCATGCCTGCGGGCACGATGCCCACGCCGCGATATTGATTGGAGCCGCCCGTATACTGACTGCCATGAAGGATAGCTTTGCGGGACGCGTCCGCCTTATTTTCCAGCCCGCCGAGGAAACGGGGCGAAGCTCCGGCGCTCCAAAACTCATCGAGGAGGGAGCCCTGGATGGAGTGAACGCGATCGCCGGACTTCACGTGATGTCGGAACACCCGGCGGGTGTTCTGGCCATCAAAAAAGGCCCGATAATGGCTTCCGCCGACATTTGGGAAGTCTCGATCCAGGGTCAGGGAGGCCACGGGGCCATGCCCCACAAGGCCATCGATCCAACGATAGCCGCGAGTTTTATCATTTCCATGCTCCAGACGGTGGTGAGCCGCGAGATCAATCCCCTGGAAAGCGTCGTGCTGAGCGTGGGCAAGATAGAAACGGGCAGCGCGCCCAATATCATACCCGACAAGGCGCTCATCACCGGCAATGTCAGGACTACCGACC
>CAZRYP010000260.1:0-4008 GCA_964604295.1 uncultured Treponemataceae bacterium | reverse complement strand
CCGCGCAGTCCCTGACTACGGGCGTGACGAGCCCATCCGGCAGGGCGACGGCCAGCCCGATATCGATGACATTCCTTTGCTCGATAGCGTCTCCTCTCCAATATACGTTCATCTCGGGATGGGCCGCCAGAGCCGCGGCGGCCAGCTTTGTGAGGATGGCGTTGTAGGATATCGGGCTGGAGCGCCCCGCGTTGACCGACGCTCTCGCGTCGAAGAGGTTTTCCGCGAGGATTTCCTTTTTGAGGTAGTAGTGGGGCGCGCTGAAGAAGGATTCGCTCAGGCGCTTCGCGATGACGGCGCGTTTTCCCGAGACGGGGATTTTCACGGAGGGTTCGCGGGAGGGAACCGCGCTCCCCTTGGCAAAGGGGGCTACGCCGGCTTCAGGTTCCGGAGCCTCGGCGAAGGCCAGCACGTCCTTTTCGGTCACCCTGCCGTCGGGGCCGGAACCCCGTACATACCTGATATCCACCAGCTTTTCGCGAGCGACCTTCCGGGCCAGGGGCGAGGAGGGGGGGAAGGACGCCGGAACGGCGGGGGCGGTTGCCGGAAAGGCGGTAGCGGCGGGAACAGTAGCGGCGGGAACGATGGACGCTGCGGGAAGCGCCTCGGCTGGCGCGACCGTGGATGGGGCAGGAGCGGGGCTCGGAGCCGGGGCCGAAGCCCGGGCCTCGAGGATGAGCGGTTCCGGATCCTCGCCGGCCTTTCCTATGACGGCTATCGTCTCGCCCACGGCGACTTTCTTTCCCGCCGGGACCACTATCTTCAGGAGCACGGCGGAGGAGGGAGCTTCGTAATCCATGCTTGCCTTGTCCGTCTCCACTTCGCAGAGAAGGTCTCCCGCGGAAAACGCGTCGCCTTCGCCCTTTTTCCACTTCGAGACCGTCCCTTCGGTCATCGTCGGGGAAAGGGCTATCATCATGAGTTTCTGGGCCATTTCAGAGATCCTCCCTGTATAGGACGCGCCGGGCCGCCCCGATGATCTTCCCCACGGAGGGCTGCGCCGCGAGTTCGAGAGCGTGGTTGTACGGCATGGGCACATCCTCGCCCGAGACGAGCTCCACCTGGGCGTCGAGGACATCGAAGCAGTTTCTTGACACGAGCCAGGCGATGTGCGATCCCGTACTCGCGAAGGGCCAGGCTTCCTCGACGACGATGCAGCGTCCGGTTTTCCTGACGGAGGCATAGAGACTTTCCTCGTCGAGGGGGCGCAGACTGCGGATGTCGATCACCTCGGCGGAAACGCCCTTGCCGGCGAGCAGGTCCGCGGCCTCCAGGGCAATTTTCAGGGGCTTGGAGTAGGTGATGATCGTGAGATCCGACCCTTCCCTCGCCGTATTGGCTTTGCCTATCGGAACGAGGAACTCCTCGTCGGGGACTTCGCCCTTCCAGGAATACATCATCTCGGACTCGAGCACGACGACGGGATTGTCGTCGCGGATCGCGCTCTTGAGAAGGCCGTACGCGTCGGCCGGCGTCGCCGGAGCCACTACCTTGAGGCCGGGAACATGAGCCCAGTAGGAGGCCAGATCCTGCGAATGCTGGGCGGCGAGGTATTCGGCCGGGCCGTTGGGCCCCCTGAACACGATGGGAACGGAAAGCTGGCCTCCCGACATCTGTCGCAGCTTGGCCGCGTTGTTGACTACCTGATCCAGGGCGAGGAGGGCGAAGTTATGCGTCATCCATTCGACGACGGGGCGCAGGCCGGCGATGGCGGCCCCGACGCCGAGACCGGTGAATCCCAGTTCCGAAATGGGCGTGTCCCGAACCCGCTCAGGCCCGTACTTGGCGAGCAGGCCTTTGGATACCTTGTACGCGCCGTCATACTCCCCTACTTCCTCACCCATGAGAAAGACCTTGGGGTCCCGCGCCATCTCTTCGTCCATCGCCCTGTTGAGAGCGTCCCTGTAAGTCAATTCTGACATTCCATCCTCCTCAGGCCAACATGTCGGCGTAGAGTTCGCACAAGGCCGGTTCGGGGCTTGCCTCGGCGAACCTCACGGCCTCCTCGACGACAGCGTCGACACGGGAGGATATGGCCTCCCATTCCTCCGGGGAAATCTGCTTCGCGTCCTCGAGCCTTCCCTTGAGGAAGAGGATGGGATCCCGTTTCCTGTATGCGTCTATTTCATCGCGTGTCCTGTATTTCTGGGGATCGCTCATCGAGTGCCCCTTGTATCGGTAGGTCCTGGCCTCGACGAAGGAAGGCTCGCCCTTTCTCGCGGCGGCGACCGCCCCTGAAACGACCTCGCCCACCTCCAGCACGTCCATGCCGTCGCATACATAGCCCTTCATGGAGTAGGCCGCAGCGGTCGCGGCGAAATCGGGCTGGGCCGACACCTTCTTCCAGCTCGTGCCCATGCCCCACTGGTTGTTCTCGACGATGTAGACGATGGGAAGATTCCATATCCTGGCCAGATTGAAGCTTTCATGCAGCGCGCCCTGGTGGAAGGCGCCGTCGCCGAAGAAGCAGAGCGTGACGCCGCCGGTCTTCTCGTAGGACTGGGACAGGGCGACACCGGTGGCTATGGGAATCTGCGCTCCCACGATGCCGTTCCCCCCAAGCATATGCCGCGCGGCATCGAAGAAATGCATCGATCCGCCCTTGCCCCTCGAGACTCCGGTAAGCTTGCCGAAGAGCTCGGCCATGAGGGCCTTGGGATCGAGCCCGCAGGCCAGGGCATGGCCATGGTCCCTGTATGCAGTAAGCACGTAATCCTTCGCAAGATCGAGGGAGGAAATCGCGCCGACCGCTATGGCTTCCTGACCTGTATAGAGATGGCAGAAACCGCCTATCTTCCTCAATCCGTACATCTGGCCGGCCTTCTCCTCGAATGCCCTTATAAGCTGCATTTCCTCCAGCAAGGCGAGCAGTTTCTTTTTGGGAACCTCCGGAATTTTCTCCTTACTCATGAGCCGTCTCCTCGAATTTCCCTTCCCCGAAGGGGCTGAACCAGCTTACGGATTCGATCACCGTTTCCATGACGACAAGCTTTTTCGGGTCCCCCGCGAACCTCCAGAACACTTCGAGGCGAGGTCCTATGGCCTCGAGCACTTCAGCCGCGAGGCCCGGATCCCGGACAATGGATGCCGTACCCGTGACTGTCGCGATCCTGTCCAGGGTTTTCGATTGGAAAATCCAGGAAACATTGGGATTGGAAGCGAGTTGCCCGATTTTCTGGAAATCCCGGGACGTCACCGCGTACAGGGCGCCGGGAAGCCGGGGCAGGAAGATGGGCGTCATCCATCGGGAACAAGGCTTGCCCATCTCGTTGATCGTCGTGAATACGCCCACGCCCGCGTCTCCCACGAGATCTTTCACTCTTGTCATGACGGAATCGTTTTTCATAGCGTCTCCTCGATTCGCCGACCGGCCTCGGCGACGATGGCGTTCAACTCTTTGTAGACAGAAATGGTAAATGGCTTGCCCAGATACCCGGACAGCCCCGATGCCCCCGCCAAAGCGGGATACTTCGCTCCATCATCGCCGATCAAGGCGGCAATCGAACCCTTCTCGACGCGGAGAGCCGCGGTCGGACTCCCCGGCCCCAGGGGAACGGAAAAAGCCGGGGTTGCCGCCCATATCCATTCAAACGTCGATAGTCGCAGGTGTTCAGCGTCCAGGAGAGAAGCATCGGCGATCGAAGCGGGGATGGGAGCAAGGGAGTTTCCCGTCAGGCTCATCGAAATTCCTTCCATCAGGGTATCCATGGAAATTCCGGGCTTGATCGCGGACAGGTTCACCGGAAGCGCGCGGACAGAGGGCAGGGAAACATCGTCGAAAGTCCCGATTCCATGGAGGCTCGCATGAAGCTGGTCCAGGTCGGCATCCACGAGAAGCGTGCCATGATGGAGCACTCTCCTCGCCCCGAAACGCCTGGCCGTGCCCGACACCTTCCCGCCCGAATGAGGCGAGGAGGGTCCGAGATAGAGGCCGCCGCGCTCCCCCAGCACGACGTCGAAACCCTGGGCTGAAATCGCGGCGGCCATGGCGGCGAGTTCATCGTGCTG
>CAZRYP010000259.1:0-4017 GCA_964604295.1 uncultured Treponemataceae bacterium | reverse complement strand
TTCCTCCCGGGTGATGGTGATGTATCTCGGCCGCCTCGTCGAGGAAGGCAGGACGGAGGAGATCTTCGAGAAGCCCAACCATCCCTACACGAAGGCTCTCCTCCGCGAGGTGCCCCGGCTGGAAGACAGGAAGGCAAGCTACAATCCGGTCCAGGGCGAGATACCCTCGCCCCTCGATCCCCCTTCGGGCTGCCATTTCCACCCGCGCTGCCCCTTCGCCATGCCGCGATGCGCGGAGGAAGTGCCCCGGCTCGCGGAGATAGGGCCGGGCAGGCGATCGGCCTGCCACCTGAACGATTCGCGGGCGTGAGCCCTGAGGCAGGATCCATGGAAAACACGGTGAAATATCTGCTCCAGTCCGACGTCATGGTGAGAATGCGCGACGAAGTCCGCCTCGCCACCGACATCTACCTTCCGGCCGAGGGAGGCAGGGCTCTGCCCGGGCCATTCCCCGCCATCCTCGAACGCACGCCCTACGACAAGACCGCCCCCTCCCGCTCGGAGCGCAGCGTGGCCGACCCCGTTCCCATGGGCAGGGCCGAGGTGGCCGCCTTTTTCACGGCCAGGGGATACGCCTTCGTCTATCAGGATTGCAGGGGTACCCACAAGTCCGAAGGCCGGTTTACCAAGTACCTTTCCGAAGGGGAGGACGGCTTCGACACGATAGAGTGGATAGCCGGCCAGCCCTGGTGCGACGGCAAGGTCGGCACGATGGGGCTTTCCTACGCGGCCCATACCCAGGTGGCGGCGGCCTGTCTCGCCCCGCCCGCCCTCGCCGCGATGTTCGTGGATTCGGGAGGATTCCACGATGCCTACCAGGGCGGCATCAGGCAGGGCGGAGCCTTCGAGCTCAAGCAGGCCACCTGGGCTATGAGACAGGGGCTACAGAGCCCGGAAGCCAGGGACGATCCCCTCGTGAAAGCGGCCCTCGAAGCGGAAATGGCGAATATTTCCGCCTGGTTCTCGCGCCTGCCCTGGAGGAAGGGCCAGTCTCCCCTGCGCCGTCTCCCCGAATTCGAGGACTACCTTCTCGAGCAGTGGACCCACGGACAGTACGACGATTTCTGGCGGAAGCTGGGCATCTGCTCCAGGGCCTTCATGGACGGTTTCGCGAACGTCCCCATGACCCACATGTCGAGTTGGTTCGACCCCTATCCGAGAACGGCCACCGCCAACTATATGGATCTTCGGAAGCGCGGCAAGGGTCCGCTTGCCCTGATCCTGGGCCCCTGGACACACGGGGACCGCTGCCTGACCTATGCCGGGGATGTCGATTTCGGCCCCGCCGCCCCTCTGGAAGGCAACCTGGCCGCGAATTTCCTGGAACTGCGCCTCCGCTGGTTCGACCGCTGGCTCAAGGGCGCGGACAAGGACGCGGACAAGGGCGAAGACAACGAAGCGGACAATGGCGCCCAGGCCGATCCGCGCGTGCGCTACTTCCGCATGGGCGGCGGGTCCGGGCGCAGGAACGCCGCGGGAAGGCTCGATCACGGCGGAGTGTGGATGGAAGCCGAAGACTGGCCCCTTCCCGGCGCGGCGGAGCGCGGCTTCTACCTATGCGCCGACGGCGGCTTGGACCTGTTGGGACCCGGGCGGGAGCCGGCTTCGATCAGCTACCGCTACGATCCGGCCAACCCCGTGCCTTCGATCGGCGGCACCATCACTTCTGGCGAACCCGTGATGCGCGGCGGCGCCTACGACCAGGTGGAAAACGAGAGAATTTTCGGCTGCAGGCCCCCATTCCTTCCTCTTTCGTCCCGCCCCGACGTCCTCGTATTCCAGACCGAGCCCCTGGACTCCGACTGCGAGGTGACGGGGCCTGTCGTCGCCGAGCTCTGGGTTTCCTCCGACTGTCCTGACACCGACTTCACGCTGAAGCTCATCGACGAGTATCCGCCCAGCGCGGACTACCCGCGCGGATTCGCGATGAACGTCACCGACGGCATCCTGAGGGCGCGCTACCGCGATTCCTGGGAGCATCCTTCGCCCATGGAGGAGGGGAGAGTCTGCAAGGTAAAGGTGGAAGCCTTCCCGACGAGCAACCTCTTCGCGAAGGGACACAGGATCCGCCTCGACATCTCTAGCTCGAACTTCCCCCACTTCGACGCCAACCCGAACACGGGCGAGGCCGAAGGGTCATCGCGGCGCATCCGCGTCGCGACGAATACGATCCATATGGGGGCAGCCCATCCTTCGAGACTCATCCTGCCTGTCGTCGAAACCTGACGCCGACGGGAGTAAAAGTTCAGGCGCAGCCTAGCAAAGCGGCGCCGCTCCGCGATATCATCATGGAACGATGCACCTGAAGTTCTACGACAAATCCACGGAGCAGCGCCGCGATTTCATCCTCAACGGACCCATATCCCGTACCCTGATCTTCCTTTCCGTGCCCAGCCTGATGCTGGGCGTCGTGCAGGCTCTTATGCCCCTCATGGACGGGCTCTTCGTCAACAATATCTCGGGAACCCTGGTGGCGAGCGCCGTGACCTTTTCCGAACCCGTTGTCAACATGATGACCTCCTTCGCCCAGGGGCTGAGCGTGGCGGCCATGGCCATGATTGGCCAGCTGAACGGCAAGGGGAACTTCGCCGAATCGAAGCGGACCTCCACGCAGATCGTGGTCGCAGGATCAGTCATCGGCTGCCTGTCGGCGCCCCTCCTCGTGGGGGCGGGAGCCCTCATCTCTAAATCGGTCAACGCCCAGATATCGCACAACGTATTCCTCTATCTTTCCCTTTACGCCTTCGTCCTTCCCTTTTCCTTCATGGAGTCCATCTACAACGGCATCAAGAACGCGAACGGCCAGCCCGAGGCCGCCTTTTTCCGCATGGTAATCATGCTCGTGCTGAAAATCGCCTTCAACTTCCTCTTCATCTACCTTTTCCGCATGGGCATAGTCGGCTGCGCCCTCTCCTCCCTCCTGGCGAACATCTGCATCACGGTATGGATGTACCACGAGCTCTTCGTGAAGAAAGGACCCGACCGCCTCGAGCTGAAAGGCTTCCGTTTCGAACGTTCCATCCTGGAGCCCCTGGCGAGGATCGGGCTGCCGGCCATGCTCAATTCCTTCCTCATCAACCTCGGGTTCTACCTCATCAACAGCGAGACGCAGAAATACGGCCCCATAGTCCTGAACGGCCAGGGCATAGCGGGCAACATCTCCTCGGTGTGCTTCATCCTTCCCGGAGCCTTCGGCGCGGCTGTGACGACGATGGTCAGCATGTCCATCGGCGCCGGCAAGCCCGACAAGGCCAAGAGGGCCTGCCTCGTCGGCTGCGTCATAAGCGCGATCACCGCCGTCCTGGTAGTGGCCATCATCGTGCCTCTCTCGTCGCGGCTCACGATACTCTTCACGAGGCAGGCCGAGGTTCTCGAGATCGCGAACAGGGCCCTCCACATCTACACCTATTCCGTGGTCGGCTTCGGCATCTGCATGACCATACAGGGAGCCTTCATCGGGCTGGGGCGCACAAAGGTTCCCCTTCTCCTGGGCTTTCTGCGGATATGGCTGCTCCGCTATGTCTTCATCCTCCTGACCGAGCGCTACCTCAGCTACGACGCGGTCTTCTGGGGGAACCTCTTCTCCAATTACGCGGCCGCGGTCCTGGCTCTGATTCTCATCGCGCGCGTGAAATGGGTATCCGTCATCGGAACGGGCGGACCCGGCAGGGCTCGGCAGGAAAAGTCGGGATTGGCTCCAGAAACCTCTCTATAGTGGACTCGAGACGACAGAGGGAGATAAAGGTGGACTGGCAGACGCGGATGGAAAGGGCCCTCGACTACCTCGAGGATCACCTGAGGGATGAGTGCGACATGGGCGGCGCGGCTGCGCCGGACCGGGGTCGATACGCCGGGCTGGACATCGATGCGCCGGCTGGCGCGGCCCGTCCCCTCAGGCCAGATCCGTCACGATCCGCGACTGGTCGCGGAAATCCTCCAGCTCCCGTATCCAGAAGGAACGCCCTCCCCAATCGGGGAAGTCCCGCCTGAACCATTTGTCATGGCGCTGGAGGGATC
>CAZRYP010000258.1:0-4025 GCA_964604295.1 uncultured Treponemataceae bacterium | reverse complement strand
GAAGCTGGGTCTCCGTGACCATCTTGGTGGGCATTAGGTTGAGGACGGCGATCCGGAGCTCGCGGATGTCCTGGTGGAAGGCGCGCTCCTTCGTCATCACGAAAATGTTTTCTTCTTCGAGTTGCCGTGCGGCTGGAAGATCGTCGGGAATTCTTACCGGCATGAGGCCTCCGATCGCGCCCTGGCGGCGCGAAGCGATGCGGCCTCCCTCGGGGGCCGCCTAGATGAAGCCCCGTCCGTACCTTGCGTCGCGACGCGCGCAACTATCCGGCCGGGGCGTTTCCATGTCACATAGCATACCCATTCGACCGTCTCTCGCGCTCATCGCAGTCTCGCTCCGTATTGTCCGCGCTCCCGGTATTCCCCCGGAAGCCGCGCCGTACTATGATTGCGTTACTATGCATAATGACAAAGAAGCTGTCAATACTGGCGTCCGATGCCTTCCCGATCCTCGCTTGACCCCCCTTCCGGCCCGTGCTAGCATCGGCGAAACCTTATGACGACATTACCGGACGAAGCCAGCGCGCGCAGATCCCCTGCCAGGGCGAGGGTCCTCGACTCCCTCGCGGCGGGACGCTGCATCTCCATCGAGATGGTTCCGCCCCCGAGGGGCGGGGACCTGGAGTCGATCATGGCGGCCATGGAGAGCATCGCTCCCCACGGACCTTCCTTCGTCTCGGTGACCAACCATCCGGGCGGAAAGGCCTGGGCGGATTCCTCCGAGGGCCCCACGCGCGTGGCGCTGCGGACGAAGCCGGGAACCCTGGGCACGGCCGTGGCCCTCCGCGACGCCTTCGGCATCACGACGGTGCCCCATATCGTCGGGGGGATGGCCGACAGGCTCGACGTCGAGGATCTCCTCATCGATCTCCACTACGCGAATTTCCGCGACATCTTCGTGGTGATGGGCGACGACCGCTACGCGCCGGCCTCGGTGGCGGGGAAGGCGGGCGGCAAGGGAGCAGGATCCGATGGCTACGACCACGCGAGCGACATCGTGGAGCATGTGGCCATGCTGAACGGGGGGCGCTACACGCCGCCCGCCGAGGGGAAGCCCACCGACTTCACCGTGGGAGTCGCCGCCTATCCCCAGAAGCATTTCGCCGCGCCCAATCCGGAAACCGACTTCAGGCACCTGGTCGACAAGATCCGGGCTGGCGCGAAATTCGTGATCACGCAGATGGTCTTCGAGGCGAAACCCTATGTGGAGCTCGTGGGACGCCTACGGGACATGGGCCTGGACGTTCCCGTCCTGCCGGGGGTCAAGCCTCTCTTCAAGGCTTCCTCCATCGAGCTCATCCCCAGGACATTCTTCCTGGACCTTCCCCAGTCCCTCGTGTCGGCGCTCCGCGAGGCGAAGAGCCCGGAGGAGGAGAGGCAGGCGGGCATAGCCTGGACGGCGAAGCTCTGCGGCGACCTTCTGGACTCAGGCGCTCCCGGCCTCCATTTCTTCACGATGGGCCGGGGCGCGGGGACGAGATGGATACTCGACGCCATCTTCGGACCCGCGGGGGGCGGGGTTTGAACGCGAGGACACTGATCGGCGGCAGGCTTCTCCTGGCCGACGGCTCGACGGGCACCGCCCTCGAGGCCCTGGCGCCGGAGGCCGCGGCCGAAGGACGGCTTGCCTTGCTTCCCATCGAAAGGCCCGATATCGTCGAAGCCCTGCACTCGGCGTACTTCGGGGCCGGATCCGATCTCGTGGAGACGGCCACTTTTTCGGCCGGCGCCAGGGACCTGGAGCACTACGCCGCGGGATATCCCGGCGGCGCCGAGGCCCTCAGCCACGAGGTGAACAGGGCGGCGGCGGCCGCCGCGGTCAAGGCGGCCCGGAAGGTGGGCAGCCGGGGCGGCCGACCGAGGCTGGTAGCGGGATCCATGGGTCCCGGCGACTCGCCTCCTTCCCTGGGGGCTTCCACCTATGCCGAACTTCTGGCTTCCTATATACCCCAGGCGCGGGGCCTGGCCGAGGGAGGCGCCGACCTGGCCATCATAGAGACCTGCCAGGATCCCCTCCAGATCAAGGCCGCGATCGCGGCGCTCCGCAGCCCGAAGGGCGGCCGGGGACTTCCCTTCATCGTCTCCGCCACCGTGGACGGCAGGGGCAGGATGCTCGCGGGCGCCGACATCGCGGCCTTCGTCGCCATCGTATCCCCCTTCAATCCCCTGGCCCTCGGCCTCAACTGCTCGGGCGGCCCCGACGAACTCGCCGGCCCCCTGGAGGAACTGGCCTCCCTCTCCCCCCTGCCCCTCTGCTTCATGCCCAACGCGGGACTTCCCTGCTCGGTGGACGGATGCACCTCCTATCCCTTCGGCCCCGCGGTCTTCGCGGAAAAGGTCGAAGCCCTGGCGAGGCGCTTCGGCGTCGCTGTGGCCGGAGGCTGCTGCGGCACGAGTCCGGCCCATATCGCCGCCCTCGACGCCCTCCTTCAGGACAGGCCGCGGGCTTCGGCGAGGCCGGATGCCCGCCCCGCTCTCGCCTCGCTCTACCGGGCGAGATATTTCGGTCCCGGTCTTTTCAGGATAGGCGAGAGGGCGAATTCGGCGGGCTCGGCCGCCTTCGCCGCCCTCCTCGACGCCGACAACTTTGAGGGCATGGCCGACAAGGCCCTGGCCCAGGAGGAGAGCGGGGCCGCGGCCATCGATCTGCATCTTTCCCGACCCGGTCGGGACGAGACCGCCGACCTCGAGCGGCTCGTCGCCCTTCTGGCGCCCCGCTCCCAGGCAGCGCTCTGCCTGGACTCGGGCGACCCCGAGGTGCTGTCGCGGGTCCTGCCCCTCATCGGGGGCCGCCCCCTCGTCAACTCCACCAGCCTGGAGGATCCGGAGCGGGCCCGGCGCGTGTTCCGGATCGCCGCCGAATTCGGGGCGGCGGTCGTGTGCCTGGCATTGGACGGCGCCGGGCCCGCGCGGAGCCTGGCCGACAAGGTGCGGATCTGCCGCTCGCTCTACGATATGGCCACGTCGGAATGCGGCCTTTCGCCGCAGGCCCTCCTCTTCGACCCCCTCACCTTCACGGTGGCGGCGGGAGGGGATTCGTCCACCACGATCGAGGCCATAGGCGCCATCAAGGCCGCCTGCCCCGGTTCCCTCACCGTCCTGGGCGTGGGCAACGTGTCCTACGGCCTGCCCAAGATGACGAGGGCGGCCGTGACCTCGCTCTTCACCGATGCCGCGGTCCGGGCCGGCCTGGATGCGGCCATCGTGGACACCGCGGGCATTCCCGAGCCCGGCTCCATCGAACCGGGGCTCAGGCGGGCGGCCCTGCGCGCCCTCGGCCTCGGCGATATCGGGAGAACGTCGGCCGACGCGCCGGCGGCCGATGTGTCAGAGGCGGGCGCTCCGGAAGACAGGGCTCAGGCGGCAGATCCCCTGGACGAGCTCCTGGCCTGGGCGGCGGAGCGCGGGAAGGGCGGGCAGCGTCCCTCCGCTGGCCCGGCGGCCGCGGAGGCTCCCCCGGCCCCGACCGATCCCGAGTCCATGCTCGCGGCCGCCCTTTCCCGCGGAGACGCGGCGGGCGCCGAGGCGGCCGGAATTCTCCTCGCCGAGGCCGAGGGCCGGCTCACCTCGGTCGTGACCTCCTCCATGGCCGAATCGGGGAGACTCTGGAACGAGGGACTCCTCTCCCTTCCGCTCGTGCTCAGGTCGGCCGAAGCGGCCAAAAGGGCGCTGGCCCCCCTCGCGGCATCCGCCTCGGGCAACGCCAAGGGCAGCATCGTGATGGCGACCGTGAAGGGGGATCTCCACGATATCGGGAAGAACATCGTGTCGGCCATACTCGCCTGCTCGGGCTGGAAGGTCGTGGACCTCGGCACCGACGTGTCAGCCCCTTCCATCGTGGACGCGGCAAGGAGCCACGGGGCCGCCGCGGTCGGCCTCTCGGGCCTCCTCACCCGCTCGCTCTCGGAGATGAAGGGCATATGCGAAGCCCTCCACGCATCCGGATCGGAGAGCCTCGTGCTCTGCGGCGGGGCGGCCGTCGATGCTTCCTTTGTCGCCCGGGAAGTCGAACCCAGGCATCCCGG
>CAZRYP010000257.1:0-4045 GCA_964604295.1 uncultured Treponemataceae bacterium | reverse complement strand
GCGATCTCGGGCACGAAATCTTGTCGGAAAGTGCGGTAACCAGTTGGGCTTTCGTCATCGCTGTTCCATTAGTCGCCATGGTTCATCTCCTTGAAGGAATCTCTGCGTCCGAACCGGGGAAAGAGCGCTCAACCTCGGAGGTTCGCGCGCATTCCAACGCGGTTCTACAGTCCAATCATAACACATGCGCGCGAAAAAATAAAATAATATTTGCGCCGGAAGCGAAAATTGTGCATCGGATATTGAGAAAATGGAGCGATAATCTATATACTGCCCCTCATGGCAAGGAGTTTCCATGAATAAAGCGCTTGAAATACTGAAGGAACGAGGTTTCATCCAGCAATGCACCGACCTTGAAGGGCTGTCCAGGCTCATGGATGAGGGACCTGTCACTCTGTATGAGGGCTGCGATCCGACGGGACCTTCCCTCCATATCGGCCATATGGTTCCCTATTTCGCCATCAGGCATCTCCATAACGCGGGCAACCACGCCATTGTCCTCATGGGCGGCGGTACGGCCAGGATAGGCGATCCCTCGGGCAAGACGACCATGAGGCAGATCATCAGCTACGAGGAGATCGACGCCAATGCCATGCGCTTCCTCGCCCAGCTGGACCGCTTTCTCGCCTTCGACGGGAAAACCCTCTATTCCGCCAACAACAAGGATTGGCTCGCGAATCTCAATTACATAGATTTCCTGCGCGACATAGGCAGGCATTTTTCTGTCAACAGGATGCTCTCCTTCGAAGCTTACAAGATGAGGCTTGAGACGGGGCTCTCCTTCATCGAATTCAATTATCAGCTCCTCCAGAGTTACGACTATCTGCAGCTGTACAAGCGCCATGGCTGCAGGCTCCAGATCGGAGGCGACGACCAGTGGGGCAACATCGTCGCCGGAATCGAACTCATACGCCGCGTGGAGGGCGCCGAGTGCTTCGGCCTTACCTTCCCCCTGGTCATGACGAGCGACGGCAAGAAGATGGGCAAGACGGAGAAGGGCGCCCTTTTTCTCGATCCGGGAATGACGAGCCCCTACGAGTTTTTCCAGTACTGGAGAAATGTCCCCGACCAGGATGTCGAGCGTTTCCTCCTCATGTTCACCTTCCTTCCCGCCGACGAATGCAGGCGTCTGGGCGGAGGCAGGGATGCCGAGATCAACAAGGCCAAGGAAAAGCTCGCGTGGGAGGTCACGGCCATAATCCATGGCGGGGAGGAAGCGGACAAGGCCCTCATGGCCGCCAGGGCCGCTTTCGGCGGATCGGGCGACATCGACGAAATTCCCTCGCTGGCCGTGCCGGAATCAAGGCTTGCAGGTGGAATCGGCGTGCTGGACCTTTTTCTCGAAGCGGGGCTCGCGGGCTCCAAGAGCGAGGCCAGGCGACTCGTGCAGCAGGGCGGCGCCTCGGTGAACGGCGTCAAGGTGGCAGGCGAGTCTGCGTCATATTCCTCCGCTGACCTCGTGGACGGAGCACTCTTCCTCCGCGCAGGCAAGAAGAGGGTCTGCAGGATCATCGTCGGGGGTGCATGAACTCGGAGATATCCTCCGCTTCTTCCCGGATTTTCGGGCGGGTTTCCCCATCGCCGATACCGAAAGCCACGACTATCCCGACTGTCCAGTCCTCGGCGTCCTTGCCGAGGACTGACAGCAGCTTGCCCTCGTCGAAGCCCTCGAGAGGGCAGGAGTCCAGACCGATGGCTGCCGCTCCCGTCATCATGTTCGCGCAGGCTATGTAGCTCTGGGCACGGGCCCAATGCAGGATCCTGCCTTCCGTCTCTAGGAATTCATGGTAAGCCCGGTAGTCGTCGATGAAGACCGGATAGCCGCCCGGGAACCGGCGGGCTCGCTGTCCTAAGAATTCAGCGTCAAGGCTATAGGCCGATTCCCGGCGAACGAGGATGACGACTGCCGCGGAACAGGTATAGGCGGGGTCCTGCGCGAAGCAGGCATCCCCGAGGGGCTTTATTCCCGCATCGTCCGTCACGACGACGAAGCGCCAGGGCTCCAGGCCGAACGAAGACGGCGAGAGTCTTCCGCACTCCAGGATGTACTCGATGGCCGGGGCCGAAAGCCGGGCTTTCCTGTCGAAATGCTGGCAGGCATATCGGCCGCATGGCCTCGAGAAACATATCCGCCTTTCCCCCGTCGAGCGTGAATTCCTTCGCCACAGCCTTGCCTCCGCCCGATTTCAGGCGAGGTCCAGGGCTACGTCGAACATCGCATGGAGGGATGTCTGGCGTTCCTCGGGACTCATCTCCTTTCTGGAGATGTTGGAATCGGAGCAGGTCAGGAGGGTGAGGGCCTTTTTCCCAAGATAAGCCGCGTTGCAGTAGAGCGCGAAACATTCCATGTCGGTGGCGGCGCAGCCCATCGCGGCCCATTTCCTCCAGCCCTCCTCCTCGGGAAGGGCGCTGTAGAGGGAGAAGACATCTGAAGAGAAGATGCCTCCCACCCAATGACGAATCCCCCTGCCGCGGGCCGCTGCCACCGCATTCTCGAGCAAGCCGTAATCGGCGCAGGGAGAAAATGAGCCTTGGAGCCCGTACTGGTGGGCATAGTTCGAATCCGTGGATGCGGTCATCGCGATGACGAGATCCCCGACGTCGATGTCGGCGGTCATCCCGCCGCAGGTGCCAATCCTGACGATGCGCTCGACCCCGTAGAAGGCGAAGAGCTCGAAGGAATAGATGCCCATCGAAGGCGCGCCCATGCCCGAGCTCATGACGCTCACCTCCCTGCCTTCCCATGTGCCGGTGAAGCCGAGCATGTTCCGCACTCCCGTCACCTTCCTCGGCTTGGAAAGCCTCGTCTCCGCGATATACTGGGCACGCAGGGGATCCCCGGGCATGAGGACTATGGGGGCGATCTCCCCCTTCGCAGCCTTGTTGTGCGGGGTTCCCGAGGAAAAATGTTCCAGCTTCCTGTCATGCATGATCGATCTATCCATGGTGAGCTCCTTGTGGTTCAGCTTCCGCTTCTCTCGTAGGGCTGCCCCGAAGCCCTCGGGGCGTATTCCTTGCCCGAGAAGGCGACGAGCGTGACGAGTGTGATGATATAGGGCATGACGCTGAAGAATTCCGAAGGAAGAAAGCGGAGGCTCTGTATGTTCACCATGTAGATGGAGAGGGCTACCGCGGTGCCGAAGAGAAGGGATGCGCCCGCGATGCCCTTGGGCAGCCAACGGCCGAAGGAAACCGCGGCGAGGGCGATGAAACCCGCTCCGTTGATCGTGTTGACCGTATACTGGATCGTCTGGGTGAGTACGAGGCATCCGCCCGCAACGCCGCCGAAAAATCCCGAAGCCATCACCGCGATATACCTCATGCGCCTGACATCGATGCCCGCCGAGGCCGCCGCCTGGGGGTGCTCGCCGCAGGAGCGCAGGCGCAGGCCGAAGGGCCGGCGGTAGAGGATGTACCAGGAGACGAGGACGGCCGAGAGGGCGATCCATGCCGTGGGATAGATCCCTCCGGGACCCGGCATCATGCCGAGCTTGAAGGGTTCCGTGCGTTCCATGCGGAAAATCACCTGGGCGAGGAAGGTGGTCCCTCCCGTCGCAAGAAGGTTTATGCCGGTTCCCGATATCACTTGGTTCGCGTTCAGCGAGATCGAGGCGTAGGCGTGCACGAGAGAGACTGCCATGCTGGCGGCGCCGCCGGAGAGGATGGCGATCCAGATGGAAAGGGGAGTGGAGCCCTCGAGGAAAAAATGCACCGTGGCGGCAGTGAAGGCGCCTATGGCCATCAGCCCTTCCAGGGCTATATTCACGACACCTGCCCTTTCGCAAATCATGCCGCCGACCGCGGCGACCAGGATGGGGGACACGATCATGAGCACGGAAGGAATCATGCGAAGGAGGTCAGTCATTGCGGGTTTCCTTGTAGACGGCGGCGCGTCGCTTCGCTCTCCAGTCCAGCAGAAGCTTGAATCCGGCGCGCAAGGAGATGAAAATAACCACCAGGCCAGAAATGATCCATGTCACTTCCTTGGGGATCTGCCTGGATTGCATGAGAGGCTGGGCCGAAGCCAGCATGCCGAAAAGCAGCC
>CAZRYP010000256.1:0-4052 GCA_964604295.1 uncultured Treponemataceae bacterium | reverse complement strand
CGAGAACGATGACGGCGGCCTTCCCGGTTCCGGCATCCTCGCCCATGAGCGATGCGATGGCATCCCTGGCCGTTCCCGAAGGATCGACCGCCAGGTTGGCTGGATCGAGGGTTCGCAGCTCGAGCCTTCCTTCCCCAATCTCCGACTCGAAGGCTTCGACAAACGCGTCGAGGGCCGCTCCCCCTCTCATGAAGTTCTCCTGGAATACGAAACCGCAGACGGGCGGACTGCCGCCCTCGGCCGGGACCCTCCTCAGGAATCTGGCGGCCTTCCTGCCCATGGCCGAGTAAGCCGCGCTAAAATCGTATTCCACGGCATGGATCGCCAGTCCGGCTTCCGCTCCTTCCGGCTTGTCCAGGCTGAAACCTCCGGCGAAAGGCACGATGAGGGGCGGCAGGGGGAAGGCTTGCGTCCCTCCTGCTTCACGGAGCGTTCGGGCCAGCTTCGAAGCCGCCAAGGGGCTCGCGATCGCGGCTCCCGGCCTCGTTTCCACGGAGTTCCAGCGCTCGAGGACTTCCGGCATCGCCTTGTCCAGGCCTCCGACGGGGATCGGGGAGGCATTGGGGACGAGCGTGGCATTGGGAACGGGGGGAGCGGGGGCAGGGGAGGACACCGCGGATTTTTCAGCCTTCTCGGCCTTGGGTTTCTTCCCCGTTCCCTCGGAAAACTCGATCAGGAGCTTCGCCGTCTCGGGCAGGAGGGCCGAGAATGCCTCATCCAGCAGAACCTCGACCGGCGCCGCGGGGGCTGCCTTTCCGCAGGACAGGACAAGGGTCAGGGCGAGGATGGCGATGCCGAATATTCTGAGCGAGCCCGGGATTCTCCTGCGCCTTTCCATGGTCCTCCGCATTCTCCGCCTGCTTGACGATCGGCAGGTCTCTCCATAAGATTAGCAGGAAATGTAGGTATATAGAAGCATCCCGGCCTTGGGATCCATCCCGGGTTCCGGCCGTCCTCACCCCTGTTCCACGGAGGCAACATGACAAGCTACAAAGAACTTGGACTCTCGAACACGATCGATCTTTTCAAGAAGGCCGTGAAGGGCGGCTATGCCCTTCCCGCGTACAATTTCAACAACATGGAGCAGATGCAGGCCATCGTCCAGGCATGCGTGGAGACAAAAAGCCCCGTCATACTCCAGGTATCCTCCGGCGCGCGCAAGTATGCGAACGCCACCCTCCTGCGCAACATGGCCCGCGGCGCCGTGGAGTACGCCAAGGAACTCGGCTATGCCATACCCATCGTCCTCCATCTCGACCACGGGGACAGCTACGAGCTTTGCGTCGACTGCATAGAGAGCGGCTTTTCCTCCGTGATGATCGACGGCTCTCATCTGCCCTACGAGGAAAACGTCGCCCTGACGAAGAAAGTCTGCGAATATGCCCATTCCCGCAAGGATTACGTGTCGGTCGAAGGCGAACTCGGCGTCCTGGCCGGCGTCGAGGACGAAGTATCGTCCGAGCACAACAACTATACCCGCCCCGATGAAGTCGAAGATTTCGTGAGGAAGACCGGTGTGGACAGCCTGGCGATCTCCATCGGGACGAGCCACGGCAGGACGAAGTTCAGGCCCGAGCAGTGCACGAAATCGGCGGACGGCGTCCTCCTTCCGCCCCCGCTCCGCTTCGACATCCTCGAGGAAATCGAGAAGAGGATCCCGGGCTTCCCCATCGTCCTCCACGGCTCCTCCTCGGTGCCGATGGAATATGTGCGCATGATCGAACAGTACGGCGGCAGGCTCAAGGATTCCGTGGGCATTCCCGAGGAACAGCTCCGCAAGGCCGCGCGCAGCGCGGTATGCAAGATCAACATCGACTCGGACGGGCGTCTGGCCATGACGGCGCTCATCCGCAAGGTCCTTGCCGAGAAGCCCGAGGAGTTCGATCCCCGCAAGTATCTGGGGCCTGCCCGCGACGAGCTCAAGAAGCTTTATATGCACAAGAACATCGAAGTGCTAGGGTCCGCCGGAAGGGCTTGATCCCTTCCCGGCGCCGCGCGCGGCGCCGGGAACTCCCATTTTTTGAAGAACTCCGCGAATAAGTCGCGCATCGGGTCCCGCAGGTATTTACCCGATTTGAAGTTATATGGTAATATGCGCGTCGCGCCCGTACGCATGACCAACCGCATGCAGGACTGGCGCGTGAACCCGTAGGCCGATCCCCGTAGCGGAATTCGGGTTTGCGCCATAGGAGGTCAGTTGGCTGACAAGGACTTGCGGATCAATGAGCAGATCCGCGTGCGTGAAGTAAGGCTTATCGACGAAAAGAACGAACAGAGAGGAATCATCCCGACCCTCGAGGCGATCAAGATCGCCAGGGAGATAGGGCTGGATCTTGTCGAAGTGGCTCCCCAGTCGGTTCCCCCCGTGTGCAAGCTGCTGAACTACGGCAAGTACAAGTTCGAGCAGGAGAAGAAGATCAAGGACGCGAAGAAGCATACCAAGGCCACGGAGCTGAAAGAGATCCGTATGCAGCCGAAGATTGCCGGACACGACCTCGACTTCAAGTCCGCCCACATCAGGGAATTCCTGGAGCAGGGCAACAAGGTCAAGGTAACCATCAGGTTCCGCGGCCGCGAACTCGCGCACACCGAGATAGGCGAAGAGATCCTGAAAAAGATCCTTGCCAAGCTGGAAGGGTACTTTATCATGGAAAAGCTTCCCCTCATGGAAGGCCGATTCATGTCGATGGTTCTCCAGCCGAAAGCCTCGATCATCAAAAAACAAGCCGTTTCGGAAGCCCCCGCGACCGAAGGCGAGAACGTTCCATGAAATCACGAGAAGGACGGTAGATCATGCCCAAGATGAAGACGAAGAAAGCCGCCAGCAAGCGGTTTTCCCTTACCGCCAGCGGCAAGGTGAAATACAAGAAGATGAACCTCCGCCATATTCTGACAAAAAAGAGCACCAAGCGGAAGAGAAACCTGCGGAAGCCGGGTTTCGTCGCAGCTGGCCCCATGCACCAGATCAAGAAGAAGCTTCTGCCCAACGGCTGAACCGGGCTTAACAGGAGAATCCAATGTCAAGAGCAGTAGACGGCACGAAAAGAAAAGAGCACCGCAAGAAGATACTCAAGATAGCCAAGGGCTATTGGGGAAGACGCCACTCCAACTACAAGGTCGCGAAGGACGCGGTCGCCAAAGCCCTCATGGACGCATACAAGGACAGGCGCGACAAGAAGGGCGTATTCAGAACCCTCTGGATAGCCCGTATCAACGCTGCCTGCAGGGCCCAGGACCTCAGCTACAGCCGCTTCATCGAAGGGCTGAACAAGGCCGGCATCACGATGAACAGGAAGCTTCTCTCGGATCTCACCATCACGGATCCGGCGGCTTTTTCCGCTATCGTCGAGAAGGCGAAAGCGGCGCTGCAGGCCTGAGCATGGTCAGCCTCGAGCAGATCCGCGCCCTCGAGGCGCGGGTTGAAAAAGCTGTAGTTCTGATCGACAAGCTTCGCAGGGAAAATGCCGGGCTTGAGCAGCGTCTCATCGAGGCATCGCGCTCCGAGGAGCAGGTCAAGACAGCGTATTTCGAGCTCGAGAGCAGGACGGCGGCCGCTTCCCGCATGACCTCCGAATCGGAGGCCAGATTAAGCGAACTCGGCGCCGGACTCAAGGCAGCGGAGGACAAGGCCAGGGACGCCGAACTCAAGGCCGCAGAAGCGGAGGAGAGGGCGGCCGTTCTGGAGCGCAGGGCCCTCGCGGCAGAGCATAAAGCCTCGGAGCTCGAGTCGAAGGCCGAAGAGATCAAGAGGGAACAGTCGAGGATAGAGGAGGGGCTGACCCATGCCCTCCAGAAACTCGATGCCTTCGAGGATCTCGTGATGGGAATTTCCGTCGGCAATGCCGGAGTCAAAGCCGAAAGCCTTGAATCGGCTTCGGAAGAAGCCAAAGCCGGCGGGGACGAAATGGCGGAGGCGGTTGAAGAATCCCTTCCGGCCCTCGAGCCCCAGGATTCCCCGTTTCTCGGCGCACCGAGTACCGGAGGGCCGTTTTCCGGCGAGCCCTTTCGCGGAACCGACTCCCAAGGAGACTCGTCCCGGGGGGACGAACATG
>CAZRYP010000255.1:0-4062 GCA_964604295.1 uncultured Treponemataceae bacterium | reverse complement strand
GAGGCTTCGAGCCTCGAGGAGGATATTTTCCATGAAAATCACAAGCGTGGATGTCATCAAGGTGATGACAGGCGAACCGAGCGTGAAGGGAACTCCGTGGAATCCCATCTGCGTCCGTGTCAACACCGACGAGGGAATCAGCGGATTCGGCGAAGCCGGACTTTGCTACGGAAACGCGAACCATGCGGCCTTCGGGATCTGCAAGGATTTCGGCGAGCTCATCATCGGCCTGGATCCGATGAATATCGAAAAAATCTGGGACAAGCTGCACCGCAGCACATTCTGGGGGATGGGCGGCGGCGGAGTCATCTTCTCCGGCATCAGCGCTATCGACATCGCCCTCTGGGACATCAAGGGCAAGGCCCTCGGCGTCCCCGTTTACCAACTCCTCGGCGGGAAGACCAACGACAAGCTGCGCGCCTACGCCAGCCAGATACAGTTCGATTGGGGCAAGAAATGCCGCGCCCTCGCCAAGCCCGAGGAATATGGCGAAGCGGCCCGGAAGGCCATCGCCGACGGCTACAACTGCGTCAAGGTCGATCCGGTCGGATTCGACCTCAAGGGTAAATGGATGGGCTGGAGCAACTACGGCATCCTCCAGTACGACCAGCTCAAGGTCGCCGTCGACCGCGTCGCGGCCATCAGGGAAGCGGGCGGCCCCGCCCTCGACATCATCATCGAGCTTCACTCCCTCACCGACAAGAAAACCGCCATCCAGCTCGGCCGCGAACTCGAGAAATTCCGCTGCTTCTATTATGAGGAACCGACTCAGCCCCTGAACCAGACCCTTTTCCGCGAGATCGCGGACAATGTCAAGATTCCGATGGCTACCGGGGAAAGGTCCTACTCGAGATGGGGCTTCCGCGAGTTCTTCGAGCAGGGCTCGGTCGGCATCATCCAGCCCGACCTTTGCAACACGGGCGGCATCTCCGAGGGAAAGAAGATCTGCGACATGGCCCACGTCTACGATGTCGGAGTCCAGATCCACATCTGCGGCGGACCCATCTCCACGGCGGCGGCCCTCCAGGTTGAGGCCGTCATCCCCAATTTCGTCATCCACGAACACCACGAGGCGGCTCTCCTGGATGCCAACATCAACCTCTGCAAGTACGACTACCAGCCCGTCAACGGGTATTTCAGCGTCCCCGAAAGACCGGGCATCGGCAACGAGCTTACTGACGAGACGATCGCCAAGAGCGAAGTGGTGACGATCAAGACGAACAGGTGGGCGTAAGCGGCAAAACCGCGAAGGAGAAAGCATGAAAATCACGAAAATCGATGTGCTTCTGGTGGACGCTCCGGCGAATCCCATCTGGCACCCCATTCTCTGCCGCGTCTACACGGACGCGGGCATCTACGGGGACGGCGAAGCCGCGGTAGCCTATGTCTCCGGCCAGACCGCGGCATTCGGCATGATCCAGGACCTCGCGAAAATAGTCGTCGGCATGGATCCCCTCCAGAACGAGGTCATCTGGGACAAGATGTACAAGACCACGTTCTGGGGACAGAACGGCGGACCCATCGTCTTCTCGGGAATCAGCGCCATCGACATCGCCCTCTGGGACATCAAGGGCAAGTTCTTCAACCAGCCCCTCCACGTCCTCCTGGGCGGGAAGCGCAGGGACAAGCTCAGGGCCTATGCTTCCCAGCTCCAGTTCGGCTGGGATTGGGACTCGAAGGTCGGGATGGGCAAGCAGTCGTACACGACGGCAGACTATGCCGATGTGTGCGTGAGGGCGATGGACGAGGGCTACGATGCCGTGAAAATCGATTTTTTCACCTTCGGGCCGAACGGTGAAGCCTTCGGAGAGGACGAGCGCACCAGGATCATCCTCCCCAAGTACATGCACATGATCGAGGACAGGCTCAAGGCCATACGCGAAAAGTGCGGCTGGGATCTGGACATCATCATAGAGAACCATTCCTTCCTCGACGCCCAGGGTGCCGTCCAGGTAGGCCAGATGGCTGAGAAATACCGCATCCTCTACTTCGAGGAGCCCAATACCCCATCCCCCTTCATGCAGAAGTACATCGCTGAAAAGGTGAACATCCCACAGGCTTCAGGCGAGCGCATCTACTCGAGGTGGCAGTACGCCCCCTATTTCGAAAACAAGTCGCTGCAGGTCATCCAGCCTGACATCGGCAACTGCGGCGGACTGACCGAAGCCAAGAAGATATGCGACATGGCCTATGTATATGATGTCAATGTCCAGGCCCACGTCTGCGCGAGTCCCCTCTCGACCTCCGTGTCCCTCCACCTCGAGTCGGTCATACCCAACTTCCTGATCCACGAACACCACGTGGTCAACCGCACGGCGTGGAACGCATGCCTGTCGACCAAGAATCCCCAGCCGGTCAAGGGATTCTTCGAAGTGCCGAACGATCCGGGCATAGGCAACGAGATTTCCGAACAGGCCTACAAGCAGGCCAAGATTGTCACCGTCAAGTAAGATTATGGGGTGTCCCTGGGACACCCCCGATACACAAGGAGGAGCTACATGAAATCGAGAAACAGATTCGTCGCCATTCTCGCTCTGGTATGCCTGGCCCTGGGCTGCCTCGTTTCTAACGCGGCTGCGCAGAAGATCGATGTCACCGCTTTCGCACTCTCCATCGCCACGCCGCTGTCAGCGGCGGATGAGGCGGTTTGGAAGACGGTGGACGCCAAGTCCAGCAATCCGAACAAAGTCGTGTGGCGCCATGGATCGGTCACGGGCAACATGTCCGATTCGCCCGCGGTCCGCAGCGACAGGCAGTTTTTCATTGAAATGAAGAGGCGGCTCGGCGACAAAGTGGAATTCCAGATTTACTACAACGGAAGCCTCGGCACTTCGGCCGACCAGATCATGGGCGGCCTGCAGAACAGAAGCTTCGAGAGCTTCTCCTACAACGCGGGCGCCATGGCAGAGTACAGCAAGGCCTATATGCCCCTCGACGTCATGTTCCTGGTGCCCAACCTGGAAGCCGGCGCGGCGATCGTGGCGGGCGAACCCGGAAGGCTGATGAACGATAGACTCCTCAAGGACACCGGCCTGCGCAATCTCTTTCTGAGCGCCATCGGCATGAGACATATGACCAACTCCAAGCGCCCCATCGACCAGGTATCGGATATCAAAGGCCTCAAGATCCGCGTCCAGAACAATCCGCTCCACATCCTGGCCATCAACAAGCTCGGCGGCGCGGCGACTCCCATCGCCTTCGCCGAACTCTTCACGGCGCTGCAGCAGAAAGTCGTCGACGGCCAGGAAAATCCGATCGGCAACATCTTCGCGATGAACTACGTCGAAGTACAGAAATACCTCACCTTCACCAACCATCTCTATACGGCGGGCGGCTTCCTCATCAACGACAAGTGGTTCAAATCCCTCAGCCCCGAAATCCAGAAAACGGTCCTGGAATGCGCGAAGATCGCCCAGGATTATTCCGCCCCCGAACTCGCCAAGACCGAAGCCAAGATGATCCAGAAGCTGAAGGATGGCGGCATGGTGATGAATGAGCTTTCCAAGGAAGAATTCGACAAGTTCAGGAAGCTCTCCACCGACACCTGGAACGAAGCAGCCAAGAGGATAGGCGTCGATTATTTCAATTCGATCAAGGACTCCATCCAAAAGATGGGATACTGACCTGCCAGCCGACCCGGACATGTCGTCCGACCTGTCCGGGAATCGCGGCGATGTAGCATGAAACAACGGAGGCCAGGCAGCTTTCGGCATAGCCGGGATGCCGCCTGCCTTCCGCAACAGGAAGGTGGCAATGACAGTAAAAAAATTCCTCGGAGAATTTGAAGTCTATGTTGGCGCGGTCATATCGGGCGCCATGTTCGTGGTCCTGGGCATGCAGGTCGTATCCAGATATGTGTTCAACAGCTCATTTTCCTGGTCGGAAGAGCTCGCCCTCATCTTATTCGTGTGGTCCATCTATTTCGGCGCGGTGGCGGCGGTCAAGCGGCATCAACATCTTCGTCTGGAAATCTTTGTGGCCAAGCTCAAGCCCAATATCAGGCTGGTCTTCGACCTCATCGCCAATTTCTTCTTCGCGGCGTTCTCATGCATCGTGATCGTC
>CAZRYP010000254.1:0-4070 GCA_964604295.1 uncultured Treponemataceae bacterium | reverse complement strand
CCGCGGTCACGGGACTCATGAATGTCCTCCTCTTTCCCGGCACCGTCCTCCTGGGCGCATCGGGCATTGTCTTCATGATGATAATTCTCTCTTCCATCACGAACTACAACAAGGGCGAGATACCGCTCACCTTCATTCTCGTCATGATCGTCTACCTGGGCGGCCAGGTATGGGATGCCCTCGCCAAGCAGGACAATGTCTCGCAGTTCGCGCATATCGCCGGCGGACTGGCGGGCAGCTTCATGGGATTTTTCCGCTCCCGGGCGAGATCATAAGGGCAGGAGGACGCGATGTACGGTTCGGTCAAGACGGAATTGGCCCGGAAGCTTTCGTCCATCAGGGCTGAGGGACTCTACAAGGAAGAACGGGTCATCGCCACGGCCCAGGACGCGGCCATCCGGGTCGTCGGAGGGAAGCAGGTCCTCAATTTCTGCGCCAACAACTACCTGGGTCTCGCGAACAGCGCCGAAATCAAGGCGGCCGCCCTCGAGGCCATGGGGACATGGGGCTACGGCATGGCGTCGGTCCGCTTCATCTGCGGCACGCAGAGTCCGCACAAGACCCTGGAGCGCAGGGCGGCCGACTTCCTCGGCACCGAGGACGCCATCCTCTTCTCCTCCTGCTTCGACGCCAACGGCGCGGTTTTCGAACCCCTCCTGGACGAGGACTGCGCGATCATCACCGATAGCCTTAACCATGCCTCCATCATAGACGGCGTCAGGCTCTGCAAGGCCAGGCGCTGGGTATTCAAGCACGCCGACATGCGCGACGTCGAGGAAGCCGATCCCGACACGGGGAAGGTCGCCAAGGGGCTCGAACGCTGCCTGAAAGAAGCCTCGGAAGCGAGAATCCGCATGATCGCCACCGATGGGGTGTTCTCCATGGACGGCGACATCGCCGACCTCCGCTCCATCTGCGACCTGGCCGAGAAATACGACGCCCTCGTCATGGTCGACGATTCCCACGCGACGGGTTTTGTCGGAGCGATGGGGCGAGGCACCTGGGAGCACTGCGGCGTGGCCGGAAGGGTCGACATCGTCACCACGACCTTCGGCAAGGCCCTCGGAGGGGCATCGGGCGGAGTCGTCGCGTCCAGGAAGGAAATCGTGGAATACCTGAGGCAGAAGGCCAGGCCCTACCTCTTCTCCAATACCCTGGCCCCTTCCATCGTGGGCGGCACCCTCAGGGCGCTGGAACTCCTCACGGCCTCCACCGCCCTGAGGGACAGGCTCGAGTCGAACACCATGCGCTTCAGGGAGAAGATGAAGGCCGCGGGCTTCGACATCAGGCCGGGCGTCCATCCCATCTGTCCCGTCATGCTCTACGACGAAAAGCTGGCCCACCAGATGGCCGACTCCCTCCTCGAGGAAGGAATCTACGTGATCGGCTTTTCCTTTCCCGTCGTACCGAGGGGCAAGGCCCGCATCAGGGTGCAGATTTCCGCCGCGCACGATCCTGAGCAGATCGACGCCGCCGTGGAGGCGTTCGCAAAGGTAGGCAGGAAGCTGGGAGTCATAGGCGCCTGATGCCCGGCCCGAGGGTGGCGCGAAGCCGGCCCGAGGCCGGCTACTTTACGTTCCCCGGCGTTTTCGCTATATTTTCCGGGAACAGACATCGCGATATTCCACAGGATCGAGGTAAAGATAGATGCCTACATATGAGTATGAATGCCGGGCTTGCAGCCATACCTTCGAAAAGTTCCAGCCGATGTCGGATGAGCCGGTCAAGATCTGTCCCCGGTGCGGCGGAGCGGTACGGCGCATGATAGGCGGCGGAACCGGCATCATCTTCAAGGGCAGCGGATTTTATATCACCGATTCCAAGAAAGCCGGCACGGCTTCCACATCGAGTTCATCCTCTTCATCGGGACCATCCTCCCCGGCCTCGCCCGCCTCGGGCGAAAAGACCTCGGCCCCTGCGGCCGGACCCAAGAAGGCTTCCGCCGGCTCCGATGCCGGCCTTCCCAGCGCCAAGAAGGAAAGCGCCTGAGGCGCTTCCGTCCCAGCCGGTCACAACCCGCTTTCCAGGATATCCCTTGCCTCATCCAGACTCGTCTCCAGCAGTTCGGGGCGAGCCATGAGCCTGTAGAACACCGAGGCTGAGCGAGCGAAGTAGAGGCCGTCCGTGATCCGCTCGTCCACTGTCGCCTTGAATTCCATGAAGTGGCGCTTGGTGCCGAATGACCCGTGGTGGCCATCCCTTTGCGTGAGCTTGCCCATCACGACGAAGAAGCTGGCGTTGCCCCACTCGTAGAGGTGATGGAAGGGGGCATCGAGACCGATGCTGCCCAGGTTCGCGAAATACGCGGTCGAATAAAGGGGGTCTGTCCTGATGAGAGCCCAGGGAGCCAGGTTGACGCGGTCGAGGATCCTGTAGGCGCCTATGAGAAGGGCTTTCCCTCCCATGATCCCGTGGGCGACCTTCGCGATCTTCTCGCCGTCGCCGCCTTCCCCCAGTTCCCGCACATGGGCGATGGCCCTGTTCACCTTCCGGGTCACCTCGTCGAGATTGTCCCCGGGCTCGAAAAAGACCTTGGCGCTTCCTTCGGGTGCCTCTTCCGTCATCTTCTGCTTGACGATGAAGGACGCGACGATATGGCTGCGCTGGTAGAGGGCGCGGCCGTGTATGAACCTGTTGAGTTCGGGCCGGATCGCGACCGTCCTCACGAAGGCCGCCAGGGCCAGGGAAAAGAGGGAATACCTCTCCGGATCGGCAGTCCCGTCATGGGCCTTGAGGCTGGAGTTTTTCGCCCTGATGTGACGGAGGGCGTTTTCCACATCGACATCCTTCCCGTAGTAGACGGCCGACTGGTTGCGTCCCCTCATCATGTATGGCATCACGGCATTGAGGGCGTGGGCTTGCCGGACTCTCGTGCCGTCGGGTCTGTCGATGAAAAGCATGGATCGAACTATATAGCAGCCTCCGGTTCTGGTAAAGCGCCGGCCATATTCCCTTCGGACATGGAAGGAAAATGAAAAATCTTCGGCTTCCTGGAATTTTTTGGCCGTTCCTGTGTTAGACTCTATATATACCGCCGCTGCGAGGAGGCATGCAGAATTGGATTATGCGCACAGAAACGCACTATTCCAGAGAGTACTTTTAATTTCATCGCGCCCCACGCATCCCGCCAGGGCGACGGCCGACAGCATCCGATTCCGCCGGTTCGCCCTCATCCTTTCAAACGCCGGATACGTCCCCCTCCACGCCTGTGTGGACACGATTTCCCAGTTGGCCGATCTGGTCGACCGCTTCAGTCCCGATCTCGTCTTCTCCGCACCCGATCACCTGGAGAATGTGGCCGCGAACCCCGCGAGCGGCGGCGAAGCGACAGCCATCCCTCGGGTAAACGTGCACGGCTGGCTGGAAGGGCAGGGGATCCCCTATGTGGGTTCTCCCCCGGAGGCGATCGAGCTGGCCCTCTCCAAGGCGGCGCTGAAGGGGAAATGGATCAGGGACGGTATCCTGACGCCCGGCTTCATATCCCTGGATTCGGCCTTCGATCTCTCCTCCATCGATCCAGGCTTGCTGCCCGCCTTTCCCTGCATCGTCAAGCCTTCTGATTCCGGCAATTCCCGGGGCATCACGAAAGATTCGGTGGCCTTCGACCGCCAGGGTCTCGAGGCTGCCGTCGCCAATCTGGGCAGGGCTTTCGGGCATATCCTCGTCGAGCATTATCTGGGCCTCTATCCCGATTTCAGGGAAGTCACCTGCGCCTGCATAGGCAACGGAACCCGAAGGATCCTCATGCCGGCCGAACTGGTCTTCCTCGATCCTACCGAGATCCGCGTGATCACGACGGCCGACAAGGACAACAACAGGACTGAAGCCCGCGCGATTTCCGACCCGGCCTTCCTGGAATCTTCCAGGTCCTTCGCCGCCGCGGCTCTCGCGTCCGCCGGAGTCAGGGATTATTCCCGCTGCGACATGGCTTTCGCCGACGGGAAGTTCTGGGCCATCGAGGTGAACGGCCAGCCGATGATTCCAGATCCATGGTTCGAGGCCTGCGCGCGCGGGGCGGGCCTTGTCGAGCGGCAATATATTCTGGAGATCTTCGATGCGGCATCGCGCCG
>CAZRYP010000253.1:0-4098 GCA_964604295.1 uncultured Treponemataceae bacterium | reverse complement strand
ACGTACCCCCGGCACAGGATCCGAATCGGGGAAATGCGCTCGGGATTTATATACCAATGCCGCCATAAAGTCAACTCACCGGAAGGATGATTGAGTTTTATCCTCTTGCCGTATAGTATCTTTCGAATGATTCCCTTTCCCCGAGGCTCCCTTCTTCTCGCGCCCATGGTGGGCATCACGAATCGCGCCTTCAGGACCCTGCTGGAGGAAGCGGGCGCGCCGGATTACGCCTTCAGCGAGATGGCGAGCGCCGAAGCCTTCATCTCCCATGCCCAGTACGAAGCCTTCTATACCGACGCGCGGCCTGCGCCGAGCTGAGGCTGCGGGATCCCGGGCTGACGCCGGCCGGGGTGGACATCAATTTCGGCTGTTCTGCTCCCCACATAAGGCATTCGGGCGGCGGCTCAGCATGGAGTTCCAACCCAGCCGGCGCGGCCGAACTCGTGGCGGCGGCGAGGGCCGCCTGGGCGGGGACGCTTTCGGCCAAGGTCAGGATGGGTCCGGACGATGACTACGACAGGTTCCTCTCATTCTGTTCCCGCATAGGGGGCGCGGGCCTCGATTTCCTCGTCGTCCACCCCCGCACCGACGGCCAGAAATTCAAGAGAAGCCCCAGGCACGACTATATCCGCCTCCTGTCGAAGGATCTCCCCTTCCCCGTCGTGGCCAACGGCGACATCACCGATACCGCCAAAGCTCGGTTCCTTCTCGAAGAAGGCGGAGCCTACGCCGTCATGGCGGGAAGGGAAGCCGTCCGCCGACCATGGATCTTTCTTCTCCTCCGCGCAGGACTCTCCGGCTCCAGGCCCTCCGGCACGGCGGACAGGCTCGCCCTGGGTCTTCGCTTTCTGGAGCTCGCCGAATCCATGCTGCCTCCGGCATGGCGCCTCGAAACCGCTCGCCGTTTCTTCTCCTACTACTGCGAGACTTTGTCTTTCGCCCACCACATCAAGTACAAGGTCATGAATTCCCCCAGCCTCGCGCTGATGGGCCTGACCTTCGCCGAATACTTCGACCAGGTCCCCGGGGACAGGCTGGTCGAGCTCGAGAACACGCCATAGCCGATCAGCCAGGAAAAGGGGCCGCCTTTGGGGCGGCCCCGGATCCATGCGCTGGCTCAGGCAGATATTATTTGTTATACGCCGTGTACAGGATTCCCGCGTATCCTTCGAATTCGGCAATCGTGGCGCCCGTCACGACATCGGCAACGGCCCACACCTGGTTCGCGTCCTGCTTGAAAGTGCCGGGGAGGAAACCGTTTATCTTGAAGAATGTCTCTATCCGTGTGATGTTGGGCAACCATCCCGCCCAATGGCCGGAATACTTCTTGTTCTGGCTCATGCCCTTCGCCAGCGGAGCGCCCTTGGCATCCTGGAAAAAGGAAGCGATATCGACTTTTTCAAAGCTTTTGTCGACGCTCTTCAACAGCCAGTAATTTCCCGCTCGCATCTGCTTGAAAAACCACGCCATGTTCTCCTCGCTTTTCGCGAGGTACGAGACCATTTCCCCTGTCTTCTCGGAGCTGTAGGTAAGGAAACCTTTCGTGTCGGAGCTCGCGGTGAAAACTATATCGCCGACCTGGACATACTTGGCGAATTGCGTGGGCACCGCGGCGTCATGCCCCTTGAAAAGAGCCTCCTGCACATTGTGTACGCCGATCAACTTCGCGATTTCGTCCTGACTGATCCCGTTCTGCGAGAAATTTCCCCACACCAGCATGGTGTTCATCTCTTCTATGTCGCAGTCGGCCACTCGGCTGTCCTCGATCCTGACGACGCCCTCCAGCACGTACATGCCCTCATTCAGGACCTGGTACGCTTTCTTGACCTTCGTTCCGGATTTGTCCTCGACAATTTCGCCTCCCCACTTGTTCGCGGGCGGGCTCACCGCGCACGACGCGAGTCCTACGATCAATGCCGCCGCCGCCATCGAAAAGATCAGATTCCTCACTGTCCTCGTCATTTCACAATCTCCTTTCTGGAATCAGATTCCAGCCGGTCCGCTGGACGATCCGGCTCGCCTGCGTTTCGCGCGACACCTCGGATCCTCCAATACATGGGTTTCCCTATATATCTATTTAATACCGATAATGAACAATCCGGTCTGTTCGGTAGCGTACATAATCCGTTTCCTGAAAACCCCGAAACGGCCATTTTTAGCGTTTGACATATGACATCACGACAGTTATAGTTATAATGTAAAACTCTTATACTCAGGAGCAGCTATGGCACAGACGATACCCCAGATGTTCGTTGAAAAGGTGAAGGAACAGCCGGAGGTCGTGGTACAGCTTTCCAAGGATGATCGCGGCGTCTTTCAGCCGACGACCTATGCGGGCCTGCTCGACACGATTTCCGCCTTCGCCGCCGGGCTGCATGGGCTGGGCGTGGTTCGGGGCGATCGGGTCGGGCTCATATCCGACAACCGGAAGGAATGGCTTGCCGCCGACCTCGCGATCCTGGGTATCGGCGCGGCGGACGTCCCCCGAGGCTGCGACGCCACCCTCCAGGAAGTGTCCTACATACTCTCGTGGAGCGAGTGCGCCCTCGCCGTCCTGGAGAACGAAAAGCAGCTCCAGAAGATACTGGAGCTGAAGTCCTCCCTGCCTCTTCTCAAAACCCTCGTCTTCTTCGACTTCCCGGGGCCAGAGATGGTCGCCGAAGCCCTGGCCCAGGGGTTCGAGTCGCATTCCTTCGCCGGTGTGACAGAGATGGGGAAGAAAGCCTTGAAAAAGAATGCCGGATTTTACCTGGATGAGGTGAACAAGGGCGGACGCGAGGATCTGGCTACCCTCATCTATACGTCGGGCACGACGGGGGAACCCAAGGGCGTCATGCTGAGCCACGGGAACTTCCTCCATCAGACCGACTACCTCCCCTCCCTCATTGGCGTCAAGTCCGGCGAGCTCTTCCTCTCCGTCCTGCCCGTCTGGCACTCCTTCGAGCGCATCGTCCAGTACGTCATCCTTCAGGCGGGAGCCATGGTCGCCTATTCCAAGCCCATCGGTTCCATCCTCCTGGCCGACATGCAGACCGTCCAGCCTCACTGGTTCACCTCGGTGCCCCGCATCTGGGAATCCGTGAAGGACGGCGTCTACAAGAACCTGAAACAGTCCAGCCCCGTGGTGCAGGCCCTCTTCAAATTCTTCGTCGGCGTGGGCGAGAGCTACGCCTATTTCCGCAACCACCTTCTCAAGAGGATCCCCGAGTTCACCCCGAGGTCCAGGATCCTCGAAATCGCCTCGTCGATCATACCCTTTCTCCTTCTCGCCCCCCTCTGGCAGCTGGGAAATGTCCTCGTCTACAAGAAAATAAAGGCCAAGCTGGGAAAGCGCTTCATAGCCGGCGTCTCCGGCGGAGGCGCCCTGCCCGGTTCAGTGGACCGATTCTTCGACGCCATCGGCGTTCTCATCATCGAAGGCTATGGTCTCACCGAGACTGCCCCCGTGCTCGGCATCAGGCTGAAAAGGCACCCCGTCCTGGGCACGGTCGGTCCCATCCACCGGGGTACCGAAATCCGCATCGTGAACGAAAAGGGCGAAAAACTCGGGGCAGGCAAAAAGGGCGTCATCCAGGTGCGCGGCCCCCAGGTCATGAAGGGCTACTACAAGCGCCCCGACCTCACCGCCAAGATCATGACGGCGGACGGCTGGCTCGACACGGGCGATCTGGGCATGCTGACGGTGAACGGAGAAATAAGGATCACGGGAAGGGCCAAGGACACGATCGTCCTGCGGGGCGGCGAGAACATCGAGCCTGTCCCCATAGAGCAGAAGCTCTGCGAGAGCTCCTTCATCCAGCAGGCTGTCGTGCTCGGGCAGGATGAGAAATATCTCGCGGCCCTCATCGTGCCGAGGCAGGAAAATCTGACCACATGGGTGGAGGAAAACAATATTCCCTTCGTGGATTACGAGACACTGGTGCAGCAGCCCGAAGTGAAGGAACTCATCGATGCGGAGATTTCGGAGCTGATAAGCCCCAAGAACGGCTTCAAGCCCTTTGAAAGGATATTCAGGTTCGACATCCTGCCCGAGGTCTTCCAGCCCGGAAAGGAGCTGTCGGCCAAGCAGGAATTGAAGCGGCACGCCGTCAACGAGAT
>CAZRYP010000252.1:0-4137 GCA_964604295.1 uncultured Treponemataceae bacterium | reverse complement strand
GGCAGGACCCTCGGCAAGGACGATCTCGGGCTCCTCGTCGAACTGGACATGGACAGCTGGTTCACCATCAACCCCGAGACGGTGGCGATCATCAGGGCGCTGAAGGAAAAGGGGCGCCGCCTTCTCATCCTCTCCAACATGAACGTGGAGGGCAGGGAACGCATGTACGGGTCGGCCAGGATCCTCGACGGGGAAGACTGGCTGGGTCTCTTCGACGATGTCCTGCTTTCCTGCGATCTCGGACTCATCAAGCCTGAACCCGAGATCTACCGCGCCTGCATCGCCCGATCCGGGGCTGAGCCCGGGGAATGCCTCTTCATAGACGACGTCCTCGCGAACATCGAGGGAGCGAGGGCCTGCGGCATGAGGGCTGTCCACTTCACGGACGCGAGGCTCCTGGCTTCCGTCCTGGCCGATGAGTACGGGGAACTGTAGAATTCTGCCGCCCGGGCGCCCCGACGAACCCTCGCCATGGCGCCCCGACCGCGGCCACGGCCCTATCAGGAGGTTACGATGACTTTTGTCCTTTCCCTGGGCGGCTCCATAGTCGCCCCCCCGGAGGGCCCCGATGTCGCCTTCCTCGTCGACTTCCGGACCCGCCTGGAAGCCTGGCTCTCCTCGGCCGGCGACCGCCGCCTCGTCCTCGTGATAGGCGGGGGCGGCCCCGCCCGCTCCTACCAGTCGGCCTTGAAGGAATTCAGGCGCAGGAGGGGAGAAGCCGGCGGATCCGACGAAGCCCTGGACTGGCTGGGCATAGCCGCCACGAAGATCAACGCCCAGCTCGTGAAGGCGGCCATGGGCGCCCTCTGCCCCGACGAAGTCGTCACCAACCCCTCCGCCCCCCTGGTCTTTTCCGGAAAAGTCCTCGTGGCCTCGGGCTGGAAACCCGGATTCTCGAGCGACTACGACGCCGTCTACCTGGGCGAGCGCCTGGGCGCCCGGACTGTCCTCAACCTCTCCAATATCGCCCAGGTCCACACAGCCGATCCCAGGCTAGATCCCTCCGCCAGGCCCATCGACGCGATTTCCTGGGCCGACTTCAGGGCGATGGTGGGCTCGACCTGGACGCCGGGCGCCAATCTGCCCTTCGATCCCATCGCCTCCGCGCGGGCCGAAGCCTCGGGCATCCAGGTCATCTGCGCGGCCGGCAAGGACCTGGACAATGTCTTCAGGATCCTGGACGGCGAGCCCTACGTCGGCACCCGCATAGGCTGAAAGCGCTCGGGCTTACCGGCTATCGACAATCGCGCAATGCCGATCCCCGGGGCCGGACGCGCCTCGCCGGCGGCCAGTGGATTTTTTCACGGATATTCGCTATTTTTTCCCTGAAGCGGTGCCGCCCATGCGCGGACCGCAAAAAACACGCGGTGGCGCCACAAGGGCCACAAGGAGCGGACCATGAACGACCGCTACAGTTCCGTGCCTGCGCAGGGCGGAATGGATGAAATGGATCGCGAAAGGCAGAAAGCCCTCGACGTCATCACTTCGGCATTCGCCCTCGGCAAGATAAGCATCGAGGACTATGAGGCCAGGGCTGAAAAAATCCAGAGAGCCCTCGCCTTCGGCGATATCGCCGGCCAGACCCTCGATCTGCCCCGCCAGGAGCCGCCCCGCGACCAGGAATACGCCCGCAGGGGCGCGGTCGAAAGCTCGGGCACGCGCAAGGCTCCGGGCTTTTCCAGGCGCCCCGCCTCCCCTCCCGCCGAAGAACTCTTCGTCGAGGAACGCAACGGCAGTCCCGAGTTTTCCCTCTGCGTGATGGGCGACCGCAAGCTGGCGGGGGACTGGCTCAATTCCGACCAGGCCACGAGCTTCACCCTCATGGGCAGCACCACCCTCGACCTGCGCAACACCGCCCTCCCTCCCGGCCGCCTCAAGATCGACGCCATCGCCGTCATGGGCGAGATACGGATCCTCGTGCCCCGCGGACTCCCGGTGAGGATGTCGGCCTTCCCCTTCATGGGCGAGGCCAATGTCCACGCGTCCGTCGAGCAGCGCATAGACAGGCGCCTTCCCTGGGTCGACGTGTCGGGGCTCGCCCTGATGGGTTCGATCACCGTGAAGGCGGTGTGAGCGGGAAAGAAACGTGAGGGAGCCCTTCAACAGCCTGTCCCACCTGGGAGGCGCCGCTCTCGCCCTTCCGGCCACGGTATTCCTGCTCGTCCTCGGCCGGGGCGACGCGGCCAGGACATGGTCCTTCGCCGTCTATGGCGCGAGCCTGATTTTCCTCTTCCTCTCGAGCGGGATCTACCATGGAGCCCGAATCTCCCCCAAAGCCCTCCTGCGATTGAGGAAGCTCGACCACGCGGCGATCTACACCCTCATCGCGGGGAGCTACACGCCCTTCTGCGTCATCGCCCTTTCGGGCACCTGGCGCTGGGGTCTCCTGGCCGTGATCTGGCTCCTCGCCCTCGCCGGCGTCGTCCTCACCATTTTCTACATCGGACTGCCGAGGGGCGTTGTAGCCGGCATCTATGTCGGCATGGGCTGGCTCTCCGTCTTCGCCCTGCGGCAATTCCTCGCGGCGCTGACGCCCTTCACCCTCGGCTGGCTGCTGGCGGGAGGACTTCTGTATTCGGGGGGCGCGCTGATCTATGCCACGAAGAAGGGCGATTTCCTGCCGGGCAGGTTCGGCTTCCACGAGATCTGGCACATATTCGTGCTCCTCGCGGCGGCGGCCCATTTCGTGGCGGTGGCGAGCTTAGTCTGAGCGCGGACCGAGCCTAGATCTTGTCGATGAGCATCGAGCACTTGCCCGAAGGGATGGGCAGTGTCTTCTTCTTCTTGTTGAGCACGTTTATCGTGAAGTAGTAGAGCTTCTCGCTCTCCATGTGGATTTCCCAGCCCCGTCCCGACTTGCTCGACAGGATCGTGACCATGTTCCTCTTGAGGGAGAGGTTCTCGATGCCCATGATCTCGAGATTGGGGATTATCCAGTCCACCGTCTTTCTCGGCAGGGAGGCGTAGAGCCCCACGATATTTTCTATCATGAGGGTGACGCTCGCGAGACCGTTGTAGGGCAGATAGTGGGGGAAGGGCCACTCGGGGTGGCCGTCCCAGGAAGCCTTGCCCTCCGACTGGGGCTGGTAGGCTCCCCATACGATGGGCTTGTGGTCCTTCTGGTGCCCTTCTCCGTGCTCCGCGGCCGCGTGCATCGAATCCAGGATGAAGTAGAGGTGCCTGATCGCGCAGTCGCGCGCGAATTCGTAGAAATTGTACTTTTCCAGACCCTTGATCACCATGAAGGTGAAGGCCGTGATGACCGAGCCCCGGAATCCGTTGCCCTTCCTGTCATAGTCGGGATGGTCGGCCGAGAGGGTCGGGAAGGGATTCTCCGCGCCGAAGCAGGCGGGGTCCCTGAGCTTGGCCACCAGCTTCTCCGCTCTTTCCTCGTTGGGTATCTCGGCCAGGAGAAGCCAGTAGGAACCGATGGTCTTCACCTTGACCTGGTTTTCGTTCCCGTCGAGATCGTAGTAGAAGCCTTCCTCCGCGTTCCACATCTTGCCGTTCACTCTGGTCTTGAGGGAAAAGTAGTCGCGCTTGAACTGGAAGGAAATTTCCTTGTCGTTGAGGATATCGCCCAGCGCCGAGATGTAGAGGGCGTTCATCGCCATCACCGCGTTGAAGTCCACGAGGAAATGCGCGTCGCCGCGGGGGGAGTTGGGCATGCCGCTGGCGGCGATCGGGGCCGAATACAGGCCGTTCGCGCCCTTGAAGTTGTTCTCCAGCCACTTGTAGTGCTTCCTGAGCGCGGGCATCACGTCCTTCACGCGCTTCTTGTTGGCCGTCTTGTGGTAGAGATTGTATTCGGCCCAGGCGAAAAGGGGCAAGATGAGGCCGTCCGGGTTGTCGGACGACACGATGGGCTTGCCCGTTTCGATATCGTAGGAGGACCTGATGGCCCCGTCCTCCTCCTGTAGCCCGTAGAGGGCGTCGAGGCCGTTCGATGCCGAGTATATCCTGTTGCTGTAGACGAGAAAGAAAGAGGAAAAGACCTGTTCCATCACATCGAGGACGGGTTTCTGCGGGTAGTGGAAAAACTTGATCTTGTCGAAGCCGCTTTCGGCTCCGCCGGAGACCCATCAGTCGGCTGCCCAGGCCCATGTGCGGTCGTATATTTCTACGAAGTCCTGGTCA
>CAZRYP010000251.1:0-4147 GCA_964604295.1 uncultured Treponemataceae bacterium | reverse complement strand
CGCGTCCAAGCAGATGTCGGTGTCGCCCGAGAGCTTTACTTTCATGGAGTCCTCCCTCCTTTTCTGCATCGTCCTCCTCGGCGGGCTGGGCTCGATCCCGGGAACGATGCTCGGAGCCCTCGCCGTCACCGTGTTCCCCGAAGTGTTCAGGCCCTTCGCCAAGTACAGGCTCATGTTCTTCGGCCTCGCCCTCCTCCTCATGATGATCTTCAGGCCGGCGGGATTCCTCCCCCGCCTCAGGGACTCGGGGGACGCGCTCCGCGCGGCTCTCGGCGCGAGGAAAAAACGCCCAGCAGGGCCTGACGGCCGCCCGGGCGGCAAGGAAGCGGAAAAAGGCGCCGCGCCGCTCGCCGCCGGCCCCCTCCTCGAGGTCAGGGAAGTGCAGCTCTCCTTCGGGGGCGTCACGGCGGGGGGAGGCATGGGAGCCGACGTCGCAGGCGGAAGGATCACGGCCCTCATCGGCCCCAACGGAGCCGGCAAGACAACCCTTTTCAACCTCATCACGGGAATCTACGCGCCGCAGAAGGGACATATCAGCTTCAAGGGCGAGGATATCTCGGGGAAGCGGCCCCACGAGATAGTCGGGAAGGGGGTCGCGCGCACCTTCCAGAACATCAGGATATTCCCCGGCCTCACCTGCCTGGAAAACGTACTCTGCGGCCAGCATTGCCGCGGCTCGGCGGGCTTCGCCTCGTCCATCCTCCGGCTGCCTTCCCAGAGGCGCGAGGAGGAATCCATGCTCGCCTGCGCTGAGCGATGCCTCGACCGCGTCGGGCTCCGGGAATCGGCCGACACGCTGGCATCCTCCCTGCCCTACGGCAAGCGCCGCTACCTCGAGATAGCCAGGGCTCTCGCCGTCGAGCCCGACCTCATCGTCCTGGACGAACCCTCCTCGGGGCTCAACGACGCGGAAACCGAGGATCTGGCCGGCCTCCTCCTCTCCCTCCTCTCCGAGGGTCTTTCCATACTTCTCATCGAACACGACATGAACCTCGTGGACCTGGTCAGCGACCATGTCATCGTCATGCAGTCGGGCAGGAAGATCGCCGAGGGTGCGATGTGCGACATTAGGCGCGATCCGCTCGTGATCGAAGCCTATCTCGGCAGGGAAGAGGACTGAAGCCAATGGCCGCATTGCTGGAAATCAAGAACCTCGCGCTGGATTACGGCGCGGTGCGGGCGCTGGACGGGGTTTCGCTCGAAGTCGGGGAGAACGAGATCGTCGCCGTCCTGGGCGCGAACGGCGCGGGAAAAACCAGCCTGCTGAAGGCGATCTCGGCGCTGAGGAAGCCTTCGTCGGGAAGCATCCTCTTCCGGGGCGAGGACATATCAGGCATGCCGGCCTTCAGCCTGGCCACCCGAGGGATCGCCCACGTGCCCGAGGGCCGCCGCGTCTTCTCCACGCTGAGCGTCCGCGAAAACCTGACGCTTGGCATGTACGGCGTGCGTCATGCCAGGGAGAAGGGACGTCTTTCGGACATGGAGGAGCGTGTCTATGACCTCTTCCCCATCCTGAAGGAGAGAAGAAGACAGCTGGCGGGCACGCTCTCAGGAGGCGAACAGCAAATGCTCGCCATAGGCCGCGCCCTAGTATCCTCCCCTTCCCTCCTTCTCCTCGACGAGCCTTCGCTGGGACTGGCGCCCATCATAGTCCAGGAGATATTCTCCCTGATCGGGAAAATCCACGATGAGGAGAAAGTGGCCATCCTCCTCGTCGAACAGAACGCGAGGAAGGCCCTCAAGGCCGCGTCGTGGGCCTATATCCTCGAACTTGGAAGGATCGTGGCCGAGGGCGATTCCGCCGGGCTTTCCGTGGACCCCAGGGTCCAGGCGGCCTATCTCGGGGGAAAGGCCTGCCGCGGAGAGTGACGGAGCGGGCGATCGGTGGCTCGACCGATCGATCGATTCACTCTCGTCTTCCGGATGTGCTATAGTTTTCCGCGGGCGAAGGGACGCCAAAGGAATCACATGACAGCGATGCCGAGGTCTGCCAGGGACATAGCGGGGATGAAGGTCACCATCATGGGGCTGGGACTCCACGGAGGGGGCCTGGCGAGCGCGAAGTTCTTCAGCGACAGAGGCGCGGCCGTCACCGTGACCGATCTCAGGGACGAGGCAACACTCTCTCCCTCGATGGAAGCCCTCTCCGGGCGCGAGATCCGCTACGTCCTCGGGCGTCACGAAACCGAGGATTTTTCGGGGGCAGACCTCGTCATCAAGAATCCTGCCGTGAGGCGCGCATCCCCCTACCTCCAGGCGGCGAAGCAGGTCGAGACTGACATCTCGGTATTCCTCCGCTATACGGAGTCCCCCATCGTCGCCGTGACCGGATCGAAGGGCAAATCGTCGACGGTGAGCGCCATCCATCATGGCTTCAGGCAGTCCGGGATCGCCTCCCTTCTCGGCGGCAACATCACCGTCTCGCCCCTCGGATTCCTCGACGAGACCGCGGCCGACAGGCCGGTCGTCCTGGAACTCTCTTCCTGGCAGCTCGCCGACATGAGGGGAATGGGCATCCTGAAGCCCAAGGTAGCCCTTCTCACCGCCATAATGCCCGACCACATGAACTACTACGCTTCCATGGAAGAATACGTGGCCGACAAGCGCCTCATCTACGCCGACCAGGACGGAAGCGACGTGACGATATGCGATTTCGATTCGCCCTGGGGCAGGAGCTTCGCGGCCGAGACGAGGGCCAAGGTGCTGTGGTATTCGGAGAGGGAATTCGGGGAAGAGGGAGCCTGGCTGGACAGGGAACCCGGTGGACTGGCGAGGGGTCTTCGCAGGTCGGCCGGGAGGCGGGGAATTTCGGTCGAGGAAGTCCTGCCCGGAAATCTGCTCGTCCCCGGCGACCACATGAGGAAGAACCTCCTGGCCGCCGCCCTCGCGCTCGGCGTCTTCGGGCTGGACGCGGGGACCATATCGCGGGCCATGGCGAGTTTCCCCGGCGTCGAGCACAGGCTCGAGTTCTTCGCTGAATCGCGGGGCGTGAAGTGGTACAACGATTCCGCGGCCACGATCCCCCAGGCGGTGGACGCCGCACTCTCCAGCTTCGACATCCCCGTGGTGCTCATCACCGGGGGAACCGACAAGAACATCGACTTCGGACCGGTGATGGCCGCCTATGCCAAGGCATCTTCCATCGTCCTGCTTTCGGGCAGCGGCACGGACAAACTCATCCCCCTTCTGGGCGAGGCGAAACTGGCATGGAAGGGACCTTACGACAATCTGGCCGAAGCCGTGGACGCTGCAGGGAGTCTCGCGCAGCCCGGCATGGCCGTGGTGCTTTCCCCGGGCTGCGCATCCTTCGGCATGTTCCTCCACGAATTCGACCGCGGCAAGAAGTTCAAGGAATCCGTCATGACCTACCTGGGGGCTGGAATCTCCTGAATTCTAAAACCGTCTCAGCTGAAACTCAGCGCCGCGTAGCCGACGAAGGAATCGTCCTGCCTGATCTCGAGGCTCGTGGCATAGCCGAGGAGCCTGGCTTCGGTGGCGCCCGCCTCGATCGCGAAGCCCAGGGCCGAAACCGCCGCTCCGGCCGAACAGGCCGAACCCTTCCTGACGGCATGGGCAAGAGCCGTCTCGCAGTTCATGTCGAGGAGTGCGTCTATGAACGCCTTGTCGTTCACTCCCTTCACCCATTTCTCGCCCTTCTCCCCCAGCCCGGCCGGCATGAAGCCGTAGGCGGGACCATAGTGGGTGAGATCGGTGGATCCCACGCAGCCCACCTTCTTTCCGAGTGAAGCCGAGGCCCTGCCCAGGGCGGCGCCCAGTTCCTTGGCCCCATAGTGAGGCGGGCTGCGCAACCAGAGCAGCCTCGCCTTCGGCTGGAGGGCGGCCACCATAGGGAGGAGCACTTCCACGCTGTTGTCGACGTTCAGGTCGGGAAGGGGGGAAGGTATGCCCGAATCCCGCAGTTCATCGCCGAGAGCCTTCAGAAGCTCGAGATCGGCGTCCACCTCCCCCATGGCCGTCTCGAAGCGGGATTCGGGGGCGAAGAGGATGGGGCTGCCCTGGGAAAGGTGCCCTCCGACGACGACGATCGTCTCGGATTCGGCGAGGGAAGCGATCGCGACGGCCGAAAGCCTGCCCGAAAAGGACCAGCCGGCATGGGGCGACACGACAGCCACGGCTCCCCCGAGCT
>CAZRYP010000250.1:3533-4163 GCA_964604295.1 uncultured Treponemataceae bacterium | reverse complement strand
AATGGGCATCCGACCCGGAGACCACGGTGTGCCCGCCCGAGAGGCTGGGAGGAGGAACTCCCATCGATTCGACGGCGTCCCAGGGGCCGGGCGGCAGGAAGCCCAGCTGGCTGTATACGGAGAACATGCCGCGGTCGACGTGGGCGGGAATCACGAGGGCCCCGGCGAGGCGCGCCTTCTCGGCGAGGTCGCCGAAGGCCGCGTCCAGGGCGGCGCCGAGCCAGCGGCCGTGGAGTTCCAGCACCCTCTCCTCATCGTCCACGACAACCTGATCCCCGAAGGTCCCGGGATCCCAGGCCAGGGAAGGCAGGAGGGGATGGAGCGCGGCTCCGAAGGCCAGGGCGTCGCGGGGCGTCGGGAAGAGGGCGAGGAGATGGACTTCCTCGGACGAGCACATTTCGATGCCGAAGAGGGGGATGATCCCCAGCCCGGCGCAGGCGACGGCAAAGGGGAGGCTGTTCAGGGAAGCGTTGTGGTCGGTGAGGGCGAGGATGTCTATGTGCCTGGACCGGGCCGTTCTCGCCAAGGCTCCGGGCGACATGGACAGATCGGCGCAGGGGCTGAGACAGGAGTGGTTGTGCAGGTCGGCGCGGAGGCCGGTGATTCCCACGCGAGGACGGCGCTTCAGCC
>CAZRYP010000250.1:0-3523 GCA_964604295.1 uncultured Treponemataceae bacterium | reverse complement strand
GGGCTTTCCAGAGCCTGCCCGACACTTCGTACTGGTTGAGATCGGTGCGCATGAGGGCGATGCCTTCGTCCCTCGCCGCTTCGATCATGTCCTCGGGCACGGACCGGCCGTTGCAGATGACGATGGCCGAGGCGCCGACGAGGCCCGCTACGGCGATGCTGTTCCTGTGCGCCTGTATCGTGATGAGGACGTCCTTAGCCTTCGCGTGGGCCATCACGTCCGAAAGCAGGTCGGAGGTATAGCCGCCCCCGATCTCCCCGTCCTCGTAGACACCCTGCACTATCTCGGCCTCGACGATGCCGGGAAGATCCTTTATATGCATGAGACTCTCCTTTTCCTCAATTCTTGCCCCACTTGATCACGGCCTTGACGGAGGTGCCCTTGCCCATCTCCGAGCTGATGGAAAACCCGTCGGCCACCCGCTTCACGTTCGGCAGGCCCATGCCCGCCCCGAAGCCGAGGGACCTGACCCACTCGTTCGCCGTCGAATAGCCTTCCTGCATGGCCCGGTCGACGTCGGGTATCCCCGGGCCCTCGTCCTGGGCGGTAATTTCTATCGTATCGTCGAAAATCCTCATCCTCATGATGCCGCCGGTCGAATGGATCACCTGGTTGAGTTCCAGCTCATAGGACGCGATGGCCGCCTTCCTCGCGACGAGAGGTGGGCAGGATCTTTCCACGAGGGCCTTCTTGAACCTGGTGCTGATGTTGCCGGCCCTGGAGAAATCGAGCGGCGTCGTGCCGAAACTGAGTTCCATCGCGGGCACTGGACCTTCGGCGGCCGCCTGACGCCCCGCTATCCTCTGCTCCATCCTGCCGATTTCCTCGTTCAGGGCTATGAGAAGCCTCCTCAGGATATCGGAAGCCGTGATGATGCCCGCCAGTCTTCCCGTCGTGTCGATGACGGGAAAGCGCCCGTACTTGTACCTGTCGAAGTAGGTAACGGCGAAGGAGAGCGGCATCTCCTCGTCGAGGGAAACGACGGAGTTGGTCATGACCGTGCCCGCCTGGCGGTCCATCGTGCCCGAATCGAGGGCGCCTATGATGTCCCCGATCGACACGATGCCCAGGAGCCTGCCTTCCTCGGTGATGGGGATGCCCGTTATCGCGTGGTCGCGCATGAGTATCTGCACGGAGCGAAGGTTGGACGAGGGGGAGGCCGTCACCACGGACTTCGTCATCGCGTCCTTCACCCTGAGGCTGTAGAGGAGTTCGAGCACGACGCCGGGACTCGAATCGGGGCTGATGGGTACGGTGGTCATCGACTGCCATTATGCACCGGCTTTGAAAAACGCGGAAGCCGGTTTCCCGGCTCAAGGATGCCAATGCCTACTTTTTTATCGAAATCCTTCACAGACCTGCCCCGATGGAGTATCATGCCAGGCATATCCGGAATCCGGGCAGGAGGAAACCAGCGTGATCACACTGGCAGGAATTTCCAAGACCTACGGCAAGAGCGAGCGCAAGGCCGTCGATTCGCTGTCCCTGAAAGTTCCCGACGGGAAAATCTTCGGCTTCCTGGGACCGAACGGCGCCGGCAAGACCACCACGATCCGGGTGCTCTGCGGAGCACTCGACCCGGACGAGGGAAGCATCCTCATCGACGGCATCTCCATGAAGGAAAATCCCCTCGAAGCCAAGCGGCTCATCGGTCTCGTGCACGATAATCCGGAGCTTTTCAACAGGCTGAAAGCCCATGAATACCTGGATTTCGTCGCGGATGTCTTCGGCGTCGGCACCGAGGACCGCAGGGCGCGGGTCGAGGACTATGCCAGGCGCTTGAGCCTCTCCGACGCCCTCGCCGCCCCGATCGGGAGCATGAGCAGGGGCATGAAGCAGAAGCTGGGCATCATGGCCAGCCTCCTGCACGATCCCAGGAACTGGGTCCTGGACGAGCCCATGGTGGGCCTGGATCCCCAAGCCGCCTTCGAGCTCAAGGAGATAATGCGGGAACGCACCAGGGCCGGCAAATGCGTCTTCTTCTCCACCCACGTGATGGAGGTGGCGGAGAAGGTCTGCGACGAGCTGGCCATCATCAACAAGGGCAGGATCATCTTCGAAGGCACCATGTCGGCGCTGCGGAGCGGGACGGTCCGGGGGCGGGAGGCAGCGGGCGGGGACAGCCTGGAGAGTCTCTTCCTCCAGCTGGTCGATTCGTCCAACGGGGAAGGGACGCCATGAAGTCCCGCCTCATCAGCCTGGCCATCCTCTATATCCGGAGCACCTTCAGCTTTTCCCTGCCCCCGCGAGAGGAACTGAAAAAGCCGAAGACCCTCGCCAAGACCATAGCGATAGGCCTGGGCATACTCTTCCTCGTCGCCGACTTCAGCGTCATCTTCGTCATGATGAACCTGACCATGTATGCCGGCTTGAAGCCGGCCGGCCTCCAGGAACTGATGCTCCTGAACGCGGCCACCTCGGCCTCGGTCCTCGTCTTCATCCTGGCCTTCATGATGGCCCTCTCCCTGTTCTCCATGTCGGGCATAGAATCGGGTTTCCTCGTACTGCCCTTCTCGTCCAGGGAGCTTCTCGCGGCGAAGATGTTCCTCGTCTACATGACCGAAGCCCTCGCGGGCATCTTCATGCTCGCGGTGGCCGTGATCATCTACGGGATAAAGGAAGGGCCGCCCCTCATGTTCTACGCGAACGGGCTGGTCACGGCCATAGCTCTTCCCCTCCTGCCGACAGCCATCTCCTACCTGGTCCTCCTGCCCATGATGAAGGCCTCGAAGCTGTTCAGGAGCAAGAACTTCATATTGTACGTGGGGGGATTCCTGGGCATGGGTATGGCTCTGGCTTTCAATATCTACATCCAGTCGACCATGGCAAGGGTGAGCGATCCGGCCGGGCTCGCCCTGCTCGCGAGCCCCGATTCCTTCATATCCCGGATAGGTCAGGCATGGCTTCCCTCCTGGCTGGCATGGAAGGCGCTCTCCGGGGCTTCGACCATCCACGGCTTCCTCGCCGCCCTCGCCAACCTCGCTCTCGGCCTCGCCGGGAGCGTGGCTGTCATCTTCCTGTTCGGAGGTCTCTATGTCAGCAACCTCCAGGCATTCAATGAGTCGACCTTTTCCCGGAAGAGTATTTCCTGGACCGGGGCGGGAAGCCGGGGACGGCGGATTTTCGTCAGGAAGCCTGCCATGATCTCGCTCGTGGCGAGGGAAATCAGGCTCATGAACCGCGAACCCATGTATCTGCTGAACGGTCCCTTCGTCGTGATCCTCATGCCCGTGCTGATAGGCATCATTTTCGTGGTGCAGCGCGGCGTCCTGGAGGAAGTGATGGGAAGCCTGAATCCCCTTCTGGCCGGGCCCGGGGGTTACCTCGTTCCCGCCGCCATCGGTTCCTTCCTGGGTTCCTCCACCAGCATCGCCTGCACCGCGGTATCCCGCGACGCCAAGGCCCTGCCCTGGATAAAGTCCATGCCCGTAAGCCCCGCGAAGTACTTCATGGCGAAATTCATCCATGCCGAGCTCTTCTCGGTGTTCGGAATCCTCGTGGGATGCGGCGCCGGAGTCCTCTT
>CAZRYP010000249.1:1419-4166 GCA_964604295.1 uncultured Treponemataceae bacterium | reverse complement strand
AGCAATTTTGCGGCCGCTCCCTTCAGGATGCGCGGTATCTCATGGCTGAAGAAGCTTCTCGTCGACGACTCGGTGGACAGCAATGTCTATTTCTACTGGAAAGCCTATGTTCCCCTCATGCGCTCCATCCTGAAGGATGCCGAAACCGCCAAGGTCGCGAGGGCGAAGATTCCGGGCGAGCAGGGGGAGCCGAAAATCCTGGTGCGCGCCTTCGGCCAGGGCTTCCAGACGCGCGACGAGGACGGAACCTGGAAGGATTTCTTCGTGCGGGGAGTCAACATGGGATTGGCGGAGCCGGGCAAATACTTTACCGAGTTCCCCCAGTCGGTGGATACCTACGCGCGCTGGCTCGACGGCATAGCGGACATGAACGCGAACACTGTGAGGATCTATACCCTCCCGCCCCCCGAATTCTACAAGGCCCTGGAAATCCACAACAGGGATAAGCCCGACAAGACGCTCTATCTTCTCCAGGAAATCTGGCCGGAGGAAAATCCGCCCCACGGCGATTATCTCGCCAAGGAATACAGGGACAGCTACCTCAAGGAAATCGATTACGGCATCGACGCCGTGTACGGTCGCGCCAATGTCCCGGAACGCAAGGGACGGGCATGGGGCATCTATACCGCCGACGTTTCCCGCTGGCTTCTCGGATGGCTCGTTGGACGGGAACTGGAAAGCGAGGAGGTGATGGAGACCGACGCGCGGAACAAGGGTGCTTCCTACACCGGACGCTTTGTCTCGGCGGGATCCCGAGCCAGTCCCACGGAGGTATGGCTCGCCGAATCCCTCGACGAAGTGGCTTCGATCGAGGCGGCCCGCTACGGCAATCTCCACCCGGTCTCGCTCGTGAGCTGGCCCACCCTCGACCCCAAGGAACACGATTCCGAATGGGATCCGGTGACCGAGAAGAAAAACAGGTGGAACGACAGGGCGAGCGTGACGATCGACCATTTCGAGATCACTCCATCCATGACAGCCGGCCTCTTCGGAGCCTATCATATCTATCCCAACTATCCGGACTTCATGAACAACGATCAGGCCTACGATTCTTACAGGGACGAAACCGGCCTTTTGAGATACGGCGCCTACCTCAAGGAGTTCATGGAGAGCCACAGACGCTATCCCGCCCTGGTGGCCGAGTTCGGCCTGGCCAACGGTTCCGGCATAGCGCACTTCGCCCCCGACGGCATGCATCACGGCGGCATGGATGAGACCGCGGCGGGGAAGGGCATCCTGAGGATGATGGAGGCGATCAGGAAGGAGGGCTACGCGGGCGGCGTCATCTTCGAGTGGATGGACGAGTGGGTGAAGAAGACCTGGACGACGGAAACGCTCATGATTCCCTATGACAGGCATGTGCTCTGGCACAACGCCGTCGATCCGGAACAGAACTATGGGCTCATGGCGAACGAAGTCCTGCCGCCCGCGAAACCGGGGGCCGCATACAAGGGCAGGGGCATCGTCGATTCGATGGAGATTTCGGCGGACGCCTCCTACCTGCATCTGACCCTGACCCTCACGAGGGCTCCCGATTTTGCCTCCGAAGAAGTGCTGATCGGACTCGATACCCTGGAGCGCGGGCTCGGGCAGACGCGATGGCCCGTGGGAAATCTGGGAACAGGGTCGGGGCTGGAATTCGTCATCCGCATCGGCTCTGCCGGTAAAGCCGACCTCCTCGTCATCCCCTCCTACAACGCGGCCATGTCGCGTTTCGCCACGGTGAGCTCGAGCGACGGCATCTTCGAGAGGATCAGCATGCTCGTCAACGGCCAGGTGAAGACCAAGGACGGAAGGTCGATTCCCGAAAAGTACTTCGATGCGTCCGCCCTGCGCCGAGGACCCTTCGACGAAGCGGGCAACCTGTGGAACAGCGACGGCACGCGAATCTCGCTGCGGCTTCCCTGGACCTGGATCAACGTCACCGATCCCTCATCGCTGAGGGTGCTGCAGGACCCGAGGACAGGCTACTTCAACGGGGAAAGGGACGCGCTCAAGACGAGGGTGACGGATGGTTTCCTCGTGGATTCCATCGTCTGGGACAGGAAGCGCGGGGAAGCCGCCGGGGCGCTTGGGACCGATCCATCCAAGCCCTATCTCTGGGAAGGATGGGAGACTGCGCCACCGTATCGCGAGAAGTACAAGAAAAGTTATTATCTGATCCGGGAAGCCTGGGCCGACGGGGCCATGACGGACAGGAAGCTCAGATGACGGCCCTGACTCCGGGCAGCCTGGACACTTCGGCGTAGAGCTTGTCCATGGACTGCTTGGAATCCACGATGACCCTGGCTCCCATGCGTCCATACCTGCCCTCGGGCTTGGCCGTGCCCTGGATGATGGAGCAGGGGATGCCGAGCCGGGCTAGGGCCGATTCCAGCGCCGAAGCCATTTCCGGCGCTTCGGCCTTGGCGTAGATGATGCGGAGATCGAAGTGCACGGGGTATTCGATCTGTATCCCTCCGAAGGGTCCTGCGCAGGATGGGGATGCTTCGTTCATGACGGAAGTATGGAGCAATGAGGTGGATTTGTCGAGGCACGCCGCCGGCGACAGCCGCGGCGGAGATCGGAAAGGAGCGGGGCGATGACGGATCCGAGAACGGAAAGACTGGCCGATATCCTGGTCAATTATTCCGTGAAGATAGAGAAGGGCGAGAGAGTGCTCATCCAGAACACGAACCCGGAACCGGAGTTCGTGAAGGCGATCGTGCGGGCCGTGCATGAGGCCGGAGGGCTCGCCTTCGTGGCTC
>CAZRYP010000249.1:0-1409 GCA_964604295.1 uncultured Treponemataceae bacterium | reverse complement strand
CGCGACAAGGCGGTGGAGAGGGAGCTCTACATGCGCGGCACTGAGGAACAGTTTGAGCTCCAGGCCAGATTCGAGCTCGGGAGGATGAAGGAAATGGACGCCTTCATCGGATTCACGAGCCTGCGCAATGCCTTTGCCTGGAAGGATATACCCGCCGGGCAGATGGAGTTGTACAACAGGCATATCTGGAAGAAAGTGCATATTGAGGAAAGGCTTCCGCACACGAAATGGGTGGTCCTGCGCTGGCCATCGCCCTCGATGGCCCAGAATGCCTCCATGAGCGAGGCGGCTTTCGAGGATTTCTTCTTCGAAGTCTGCACGATGGATTACGCGAGGATGTCCAAGGCCATGGATCCCCTCGTCGCGCTGCTGGAGAGGTCGGACAGGGTGCGAGTCCTGGGGCCGGGCACCGATCTCGAATTTTCGATCAAGGGTCTGCCCGCGATCAAGTGTGACGGCACTATGAATATTCCCGACGGCGAAGTCTATACGGCGCCCGTGCGGGATTCGGTCAATGGCGTCCTCAGCTACAATACGCCAGGCGAGAAGGATGGCTTCAAGTTCGAGAACGTGCGCTTCGAATTCAGGGAGGGCAGGATCGTCGATGCCAGGGCCAACGACACGAAGCGGATCAACGCGATGCTCGACATCGACGGAGGCGCCCGATATCTGGGGGAATTCGCGTTCGGAGTGAACCCCTACATCAGGCAGCCCCTGCTGGATACGCTCTTCGACGAGAAGATCTCGGGTTCCGTGCACATCACGCCAGGCAATTCCTATGATGACTGCTTCAACGGCAACCGCTCGAGCCTGCACTGGGATCTCGTCCTAATGCAGGATGAAGCGTCGGGCGGCGGGGAAATCTGGCTGGACGGAAGGCTCGCGCGGAAGGACGGCAGGTTCACGCTCCCCGAACTGGAGGGGCTGAACCCCGAGAACCTGATGGGCTAGCCGCTCAGCCGTCGTTGCCGATGGCAGCCACGGGGCACTCCGAGAGGGCCTGGGCGGCCGATTCGATCTCGGCTCCCGTCCCGGGCTGCCTGGACACGAAGGCGGCGCTTCCGTCCTCCGACATGGAGAACAGATCGGGCGCCGTGCCCGCGCAGAGCGCGCAGCCTATGCAGGCCGAATCCACGTACCACTTTCCCGGAACATTTCCGGCCGTCCTGGATGATTTGTCAGCCATGATTTCCTCCCTGATTGTGAGTATCGGCGCGGGACAAGCCTCCCGCGCGTCCTGATCCTTTCAGATCGTCGTGCGGGCAACGAAGCCGCCGTCGATGCCCAGGACGAGAGCCTGTATGGGCAGGTCGGCTCCCGAGGCCGCGCGGGCTTCCTGCGCGAGCTTCAGGAGCCCCGAGCAACAGGGCACTTCCATGATCACCACCGACACGCTGCCGGCCTGCCCC
>CAZRYP010000248.1:0-4192 GCA_964604295.1 uncultured Treponemataceae bacterium | reverse complement strand
CCGAATCCGACCTGCCTCGCCTCATACGCGAAATGGACATAGATGAGTGCGTTTTCGCCTATTCCGATGTGCCCTACTCCCATGTCATGGGCGTCTCGGCCCTCGTCAACGCCGCGGGGGCTTCCTTCACCCTCCTCGGACCCAAGGACACCCAGATAAAGTCGGTCAAGCCCGTCATAGCCGTGTGCGCCGTACGCACGGGCTCAGGCAAGAGCCAGACCTCGCGCAAGATTGTCCAGATGCTCATGGCGCGCGGGCTCAAGGTCGTGGCGATCCGCCATCCCATGCCCTACGGGGATCTCGTGCGCCAGAAAGTCCAGCGCTTCGCCACGGTGGGGGACCTGGCCTACCACAAGTGCACCATCGAGGAGATGGAGGAGTACGAACCCCACGTGGTCAGGGGCAACGTGATCTATTCGGGCGTCGACTACGAGGCCATTCTTAGGCAGGCCGAGAAGGAGGCCGATGTCATACTCTGGGACGGAGGCAACAACGATTTCCCCTTCTATGTGCCAGACCTCATGATAACCGTCGCCGATCCGTTGCGGGCGGGCGACGAGGTATCCTACTATCCCGGCGAAGCCTCGCTCAGGATGGCCGATGTCGTCATAATCAACAAGATCGACACGGCGGGACCTGAGGCTATCCAGCTCCTCCGCGACAACATCACCCGCGTGAATCCCGGCGCCAGGGTCATCGACGCCGCGAGCCCCATCAGCGTCGACAAGCCCGAACTCATCAAGGGCAAGCGCGTCCTCTGCATCGAGGACGGCCCCACCCTCACCCACGGCATGATGAAGATAGGCGCGGGCGTCGTGGCCGCAAGGAAATTCCAGGCGGCCGAAATCGTGGATCCCAGGCCCTACGTCGTGGGCAAGCTGGCCGAGACATTCAGGATCTATCCCGGTATCGGGAGCCTCCTTCCGGCCATGGGTTACGGTGCCGAACAGATCTCCGACCTGGAGAAAACCATCGATGCCACCGACTGCGACAGTGTCCTGATCGCGACGCCCATGGACCTTACCCGCATTCTCAGAATCGAAAAACCGACCGTGAAGGTAGGGTACGATCTCCAGGAGATCGGAAAGCCCGATCTCGGGGATATCCTCGATCCCTTCTGCGCCGCTCACAACCTCGAGCCGACCTGAATCCGGCAGGGATAAAAAAAGCTGCCCGGAACGGGCAGCTCACTGTCTCGGCGGCCTTGGGGGCCGCGCGGACTCGCTCAGGGCTCAGCCTGCTATGATCGCGTCGGTCGGGCAGGCGGATACGCAGGATCCGCAGTCGATGCATTTGTCGGGGTCGATCCAGCGGGCATCGTTCTTCTCGCTGATAGCGGTGACGGGGCACTCGCCTTCACAAGCTCCACAATTGACGCATGCATCGGTAATCTTGTATGCCATGGCAGTTCTCCTTGAAAGGTGTGTCCCCACATACTATCATTCTTCGGTTTTTCTGTGAAGATATATCCGGGAAGGGATTCCACGACACATGGAGCGCCGCGTAGCTTGGAACGCCGGGCAACTTAGAACTCCACGCCGCCGGGTTTCAGAAATACCCGCAAAGCGCGAGCATCCTCGTGAAGCCCGAGGCTCCCTGTCTCCGGAAAGAGCCCAGGGAGGGAGAACATGAGGTGCAGAGCCTCAGGTCGAGAAGCCTTCCTACGCCGAGCCTCTCCGCGAGGGCAATGTTGGCGGAACGCAGATCGATGTGGAAAGTGTCTCTTCCGTCTTCGGAGCGGAGGAGGCGGACCGAAGACTCCCCGAACTCCGCCATAAAACCTTCGGCCCTCTCCTCGGGCACGGCGTAGCAGCAGGCGCCGATGCTGGGGCCAAGGATGGCGGCGACATCGCCGGGTTCCGATCCGAAACGGGCGGTCATGCCTCTCAGAGCCTCTCCGAGTATGCCCGTCCCCCTCCATCCCGAATGCAGGACTCCGAAGGATCCCCGTTTCGAATCGAAGAGCCAGATGGGCATGCAGTCGGCCACCGTGAGTGCCGGTACGGCAGACCCGCCTTCCACGACAAGGCCGTCGGCCCCGTCGGCAAGCAGGGAGGGAAAGGTTTCCTCCTCCCCTTCCCCAAGGACCACAACCCTGCGGGAATGCACAAGATGGAGGGAGAGGACTCGCGAAGGCTCCAGCCCGAGGCTGCCCAGCAGCCTCGGGCGCGCCTGGTCCGCCCCGGGCTCGCCGTCGCCGGCAGCCCCGAGCTTCATGTTTCCCGAGGCGAGCGTGCTCAGGATTGCCCTGGGGCCTTCTCCACTCTTCCAGCCCTCGCCGAAGCCGAACTCCAGGTAGGGTTTCCCCCCGATGTCGGGGCACAGGGCATCCAGTTTCACGCCCGATCCCCGCCCAGAAAGGCTTCGTCATAAAGTTCGAAGACTAGGGCCTCATCTTCCGGTCCATGCATCTCCAGCCTGTGGGACTCGAGATAGAGCCGCGGCGCATCGGCGCCGCCATAGAGCCTGTCCCCCGCGATGGGCATGCCGACCCAGGCCAGATGGGCGCGTATCTGATGGCGGAAGCCCGAAGTGATCATGGCTTCGGCCTCCAGAGCCCCCTCGGACCGGACGAATTCGCCAGTCTGGGGTTTCCCCGCGGAGAAAAGCGTGGTGCGATATTCGCCGGAAGTGAGTGGCTTTCTTTCGCTTCCCGCGAATTCGTCTGTCACGCAGGCCACCCTGGCCCCCCTCTCCCCGAAGGAACGAAACCGGCTCGCGATGACCGAACCCTCGGGCGAGGCTCCCTCCCACGCGAAGTCCAGGATCCCGGGCTTGGGAAGGGCTTGGCGCAGGGGCCGGGAGCCGGCGAGCTCTCCCGAGCCCGGAAGAGCCCTGAGCCGGTAGAATTTGCGCACCAATCCCCTGGACTGCAGATCCAGGGATCTTGCGAAGGTTTCGGCATCGCGGGCGAAGAGAATGAGGCCTGAGGTGTCCTTGTCGAGGCGGGAGAGCATGCCCAGTTCGTTCCCCAGCCTGCCGGGTCCCTGGGACCCGAAGGCCTCGGCCTGATCGGGCAGGGCTTTCCTAATCCAGGAGAGGAGGTCGTCCCTCATCCTTTCCGCGACTTCCCCTCCCGCGGCCCCGGAGCTTGCGGCATTCCTCGTCCTGGCCGTGGAATGCATGCCCGCCGGCTTGAACACGGCGCGATACCCTTGCGTCTCGAAGGCCAGGAAGGGTTCAGCGAAAGCCTGGAATGGCCGCATGGCTCTACACGACCCCGCTGTTCTGGAGGCGGTAGAGGTTCCAGTAGATCCCCTGCTTCCGGATCAGCTCCTCGTGCGTGCCCGTTTCGGCGATCCTGCCCTGGGCGAGGACGATGATCTTGTCGGCATGCCTGATGGTGGAGAGTCTATGGGCTATGACGACGCTCGTCCTGTCGGCGAGCAGCCCCTCGATGCCCCGCTGGATGAGCTTTTCGGTTTCCGTGTCGACGGAACTCGTCGCCTCGTCGAGGATTATGATGGAAGGATCGTGGGCGAGAACGCGGGCGAAGGAAAGAAGCTGCCTCTGGCCCTGCGACAGGTTGCTCCCCGCCTCGGAGAGCTGGGTTTCGTAGCCTTCTGGAAGAGCTTCGATGAATTCGCTCGCATGGACGGCTTCCGCCGCCAGCTTCATGCGCTCCGGCGTCACATCCTCGCCGAGCCGGATATTCTCCGCTATGCTGCCCGAGAAAAGGAAGACATCCTGGGGCACGGGCTGGATGGCCTTCCTCAGCCCGTGGAGGGGAAGATCGCGGACAGGATAGCCGTCTATCCTGATTTCGCCCTTCTGTATGTCCCAGAACCTCGTGACGAGGTTGGCCACGGTCGTCTTGCCTGCCCCCGTATAGCCGACGATGGCGACCATCTTCCCCGGTTCGAGGGTGAAGGAGAGATCCTTGAGTATCCAGTCCTCCTCCTTGTAGGCGAACCATACCTTGTCGAACTCGATATGCCCCCTTATCTTCGCGGGCATGGCCAGCTTCGGCGCGTCGACGATCATGTCCTCCGCGTCCAGGAGGTCGAAGATCCTCTCGCCCCCTGCCATGGCGCTCTGGAGGAGGATGTACTTCTCCGACATGTCCTTTATGGGCGAGTAGAACATTCCTATCAGGTTCACGAAGGCGATGAGGGTGCCGAGCGAGATGGAATGGGCGAGATGTACGTCTTCGCGGACGAAGAGCTTTACCACCTCTATGCCCGAAAGGTGT
>CAZRYP010000247.1:285-4198 GCA_964604295.1 uncultured Treponemataceae bacterium | reverse complement strand
TAGGCCGAACAGCTGCTGATGAGGACGTACTGATCCGTGATGCCGTCGAAGAGCTCCAAATCGGCCTCGACATGTTCGGGCCTGAAGGCGAGGAACTGGACGACGCTGTCGAAGGCGAGTCCGCGCAACGCGGCCTTCACGGCCTCCGGATTCCTGATATCGGCCGTGAGGGGCCGCACCTCGGGCCGCTGCCTCTCGGGCCTGTTCCCCCTGTTCAGGTGGAATACTTCGAAGCCTTGGGCCAATGCCCTTTCCGTACAGGCGGCGGAAATATTGCCCGTCCCTCCGATCATGAGCGCGCGCATGGGTCCCCCTCATTCCTTTTCAAGGCTATCAACCGTGGGCCACATCGACATGGATGACATCGATGAGCTTGTCGAGCTGCTTTTCGACCTTGTCGATGGCGGCCTGGGCGCCGCTCACCACCAGGGTGATCCTGTTCGTCTCGGGTTCGGCCCCGGCCGATGTCGTCAGGCTTTCGAGCCTGTAGCCGCGGCCGTCGAAGAGCCTGGCTATGCGCGACAGGACGCCTTCATGGTTTTCGACGAGAAGCGATACTACGTGCGTCATACTGGAACCCCCTCATAGAGCATTTGGTCGTTTCCCTTGCCCGAGGCGACCATGGGCCATACATTCGCCTCGCGGGCTATGCGGCAATCGATGACGGCGGTCCGCCGCGAATCGCGGGCGGAAACGGCCGCATCCCTGAATTCGGACAATGTCCCCGCGGAAAAGCCCAGGGCGCCGTAGGCCCTGGCTATGCCCGCGAAGTCGGGCGAGTAGGGGGGACAATGCTCCCCCGGCCGGCTGCAGCCCTTCGGGCATCCCTCGTGGTACTGGAGGCAGGTGGAAGAGTAGCGGCGTTCGAAGAACATTTCCTGCCACTGGCGGACCATCCCGAGATAGCCGTTGTTCAGGATGACCACGATGACGGGCAGGTTTTCCTGCACGCAGGTGGCCAGCTCCTGGATGTTCATCTGGAAGGATCCGTCCCCCGCGATGACGACCACCGCGTCGTCGGGCATTCCCGCCTTGGCCCCGATGGCCGCGGGGAAGCCGTAGCCCATGGCGCCCAGCCCTCCCGATGTCAGCCAACGTCTCGGCTTGGAAAATTTCAGGAACTGGGCGGCCCACATCTGGTTCTGGCCGACTTCGGTCGAGATCACCGCGTCGGGGAAGATCTCGTTCACCGCGTCCAGGATTTCCCTGGGCGAGGGCGGGAGGCTCGCGGCCGAGCCGGCGGCCGGGCCAGCGGCGTTGAAATTGACGTTGGCCGCTGCGGCCCTTTTGTCCGCATCGGCCATGAACTCAAGGCCATACTGCCTGTAGCTCTCGACTTCCCCGGCCCAGGCGGCCAAATCCGCGGGCTCGAGGAGGGGAGCCAGGTCCTCGAGGGCGAGCCTCAGGTCGCCGACGAGGGGAAGATCGACCTTCACGTTCCGCCCGATGGATGTCGGGTCTATGTCGATGTGGGCTATCCTGGCCTTCGGGGCGAAGCGTGAGACTTCTCCCGTCGCCCTGTCGTCGAAGCGCACGCCGAGGCCGACGAGAAGGTCGCAGGCGGTGAGCGCCTTGTTCGCGGCTATGCTTCCGTGCATCCCGATCATCCCCAGGTTCCGGGGATGGGCGCTGTCCACGATGCCCATGCCCATGAGGGAGGTGACGACGGGAATGCCCGTCGCCTCGAATATTTTTTCGAAGGGTTCCCGAGCGCCGGCTATGACCATGCCTCCGCCCAGAAAGAAGAGAGGCTTCCGGGCCCGCGAGATTTCCCCCGCGAGGAGGAGGAGTTCCTCGAGAGGCGGGCGTTCCGCGGGCTTGTAGCCGCGGATGGCGAAGCTGTCCGGGTATTCGTCGTCGAGGAGTTCCATCTGCAGGTCCTTGGGGGCATCCACGACGATGGGGCCGGGGCGGCCGCTCGCCGCGAGGTGGAAGGACTGCTTCATGATGCTTCCCAGGCTGCTCCGCTTCGTGACGAGGTAGTCGTGCTTGGTCACGGGCTGGGTTATGCCCACCGTGTCGGCTTCCTGGAAGGCGTCGTTGCCTATCAGCGCCCGGGCTACCTGCCCCGTGATACAGACGAGGGGAATCGAGTCGAATCTGGCCGTCGCGAGGCCGGTGACGGTGTTCGTGGCGCCGGGGCCGCTCGTGGCCAGGCAGACGCCCACCTTGCCCGTAGCCCGGGCGTATCCGTCGGCCGCGTGGACGGCCGCCTGCTCGTGGCGGTTCAGGACCACGCGGATCTCGGGCGCGTCGTACAGAGCGTTGAAAATGGGGATGACGGCGCCGCCTGGATACCCGAACACGGTGTCCACACCTTCCCGGCGCAAGGCCTCGACGATCATCTCCGCTCCGCTTCTCATCACCTTCCGGCTCCTTTTTTGCGTAAAAAAAAGCCGTCCTTCCCGAAGGAAGAACGGCTTCATCGTCGCTGGGCGACCGACAGTCTATACTTCCTTCTTCTTCCCCTCGGGAATAATAATGGAGGAAATAATAATAATGCCGATCTGCGACATGTGTACCATAAGTGTTATGAGTAATATACGGGCGCATCCCTCTTGTCAATACCCGAATTTACAAAATCCGCGGTTTCGTAAATTTAGCGGCGCACCCGGGGCTTGACATATCAAAGCCAGTAGTCTATTACTCACTACAATCATGGCACACGCCGCACGCATTGTTGTACTTATTATTTCCTCCGTCATTATTAGCCCCCCCGGGGTGACGAGGGAAGAATAGACAGCCGGTTGCGATGCAACACAAGAGGCCGTCCTTCCTTCGGGAAGGACGGCCTCTTGATTTTAGGAATCGGAGGTTTTCGATGAGGAACAGTTTTACGTCCAAGGTTTTCACGAGCGAGAAGGTTCGTCTGGGTCCGGATGAAGAGATGGTGGTGCGCGGCGGACGCGATCTGTTCCCCCTCCTGCCCAAGGCATTCGAGGGAGTGCGCCAGATCGGCGTCCTAGGCTGGGGCAGCCAGGGACCGGCGCAGGCCCAGAACCTGAGGGATTCGCTCGAAGGCACTTCGATCAAGGTGAAAGTGGGCCTGCGCCCGAGCTCGGCATCCTGGAAGGCGGCCCAGGCTGCGGGCTTCAGGGAGGAGAACGAAACCCTGGGCGAGATGATGGCCGTGGCGAGGGAATCGGACCTGGTCCTCATGCTCATTTCCGACGCCGCGCAGGCCGAGCTCTATCCTCGGATATTCAAAGCCCTGAAGCCCGGCGCCACCCTGGGATTTTCCCACGGCTTCCTCCTCGGCGTGCTGAAGATCAACGGCGACCGCTTCCCTTCCAACATCAACGTGATCGGCGTCTGCCCCAAGGGCATGGGACCTTCCGTGAGGCGCCTCTACGAGCAGGGAAAATCGGTGAACGGCGCGGGGATCAACAACAGCTTCGCGGTCGAGCAGGATATCGACGGGAAGGCGACGGACTACGCCCTGGCCTGGTCGATCGCCCTGGGCGCCCCCTTCCCCTTCATGACGACCCTGGAGCAGGAATACAAGTCCGACATTTTCGGCGAGAGGGCCGTCTTCCTGGGGGGCGTGCACGGCTTCGTCGAGTACCGGTTCCGCCATTACCAGGAAGCGGGGATGAAGCCCGAGGAAGCCTTTGTCCATTCCACCGAAAGCCTCACCGGCCCCATCTCGAAGATGCTCAGCCGCAAGGGTTTCCTCGGGGTCTACGAATCCCTCTCCGAAGCGGACAAGAAGGTGTTCCGCCGCGCCTACGGGGCGGCCTACGCGCCCAACTACGAAGTGCACTACGAAATCTACAGCGAAGTGGCCTCGGGCAACGAAATCCGCTCGGTCATCCTTTCGGACGAGCGCATGAAGAAGATCCCCATGGGAAAGATCGACAGCACCTTCATGTGGAAGGTGGGGGAGAAGGTGAGGGCGTCCAGGAACAATGAG